>JBMTAR010000005.1:0-23580 GCA_049428925.1 Gemmatimonadaceae bacterium | reverse complement strand
GTGTCGGTGACGTTGTAGTGCGTGAGGTTGTCCGGCCCCGTCGTGGTGCGCGCGCCGCCCCCGTCGCGCGCGCTACGTGCGGGCCTTCCCGTACCGCTGCTGCAGGGTGCGCCGCACCCACTGGGGCATATACCGCAACGCGAGGACGATCGCTTGATAGCGTTTGCCGGGGACGACGACGACGGGGCCGCCGGCGTGCGCGGCCTCGAGCGACTCGCGGACCACACGGTCCGCCTCCATCCATGCCCAGGCCGGGATCCCGACGGACTTGTCGATGCTGGCCCGGTCGTGGAACTCGGTGTGTGTGAATCCGGGGCAGAGCGCCTGCACCGTGACGCCGGTCCCCTCGAGCTCCATCGCGAGGGCCTCGCACATCACGCGCTCGTAGGCCTTGGTGGCGCAGTAGTTGACGTTTCCGGGGCTCGCGGTGAATGAGGCGACCGAGGCGACGTTGATGATCATCCCGCGCCGCTGTGAGACCATCCCCGGGAGGACGGCGCGCGCGAGGCGCATTGGGGCCATCACGTGGAGCTCGAGCATCGCCCGCTGCTCAGCCTCGGGCCGGGTGACGAGCCGGCCCTTCGTGCCGAAGCCGGCGTTGTTGACGAGCATCGCGACGCGGGGGTCCTCCGCGAGCCGCGCGGCGAGCGGGGTGACGCCGGCCTCGCTGGCGAGGTCAGCGGCCCACGGTTCGGCGGTGATCCCGTGCCGGCCGGCGAGTTCGTCGGCCAAGGCGCGGAGCCGGGCGCCGTCGCGGGCCACGAGGACGAGGTCGTAGCCGCGGGCGGCGAGCTGCGCGGCGAATTCTCGGCCGAGGCCGGCGGAGGCGCCGGTGACGACGGCGAGGGGGCGGGAGGGAGCGGAGGCGTGCATACGTCAATCTACCGCCGCCGCGGGATCCGCGGGTGCGCAGGTCGAGCCGCGTCTGCTACATTTGCGCGATGGGCGTCATCCAGGCCGCCATCCCGATCTTCTTCGTCTGCATCGCGCTCGAGCTCCTCTGGAGCCAGCGCGCCGGGCGGCGCATCTCGCGGCTGAACGACGCGCTCTCCGACCTGAGCTGCGGTGTGCTGAGCCAGCTCGTCGGCATCTTCGACAAGGTGCTGACGCTCGGTGCCTTCATCTGGGTGGCCGAGCACCTGCGCCTCCAGCGCATCCTCCCCGGCCTCCCTGAATGGCCGCACCGGCCCGTCTTCTTCGGTGGGGACGCGGCCGCGCCTTGGGGCGTCGATACCGCGGCACTCGTGGCGTGGGCGTCGGCCTTCGTACTCGTCGACTTCTGCTACTACTGGTCGCACCGACTCTCCCATGAGGTGAACCTCCTCTGGGCCGGCCACGTGGTGCATCACCAGAGTGAGGAGTACAACCTCTCGGTCGCGCTCCGGCAGGCGTCGATTGGGAAGGCGATGACCTGGGTCTTCTACCTGCCCCTCGCGCTCATCGGGATGCCGTGGCAGCTCTTCGCGGTGAGCCACGGGCTCAACCTGATCTACCAGTTCCTCATCCACACGCGCGCGGTGGGGACGATGGGCCGACTCACGGAGTGGGTGCTGAACACGCCAAGTCATCATCGCGTCCACCACGGCGTGAATCCCAAGTATCAGGACAAGAACTACGCCGGCGTCTTCATCGTCTTCGACCGGTGGTTCGGCACCTTCCAGGTCGAAGAGGAGGAGCCCGTCTACGGGATCACGAAGCCGCTGCGGAGCTGGAATCCCCTCTGGGCGAACCTGCACGTCTTCGTGCAGATGGCCCGTGATATCCGCCAGACGCCGGCGTGGCGGGACCGCTGGCGGATCGTCTTCGGTCGGCCTGGGTGGCGGCCGGCCGCCCTCGGGGGGCCCGAGCGCCCGCCGGAGGTATCGACGGCGACGTTCGAGAAGTTCGACCCGCCGGTCCCGGGCGCGCTCGCCGCGTATGGATTCGTCCAGTTCACGGTCGCGCTCGTGGCGGCCTTCCTGATCCTGCGGCAGGCCGCGCAGGGGATCGACGCCGGGCTTGCCGCCGCGTCGTTCTTCGTGGTGGTCGCGTTGGCCGGGGTCGCGGGGGTGTTCGAACGGGCCCAATGGGCGCGTCCCCTCGAGACGGCGCGGTTGGTGGCGTTGGGAGGGGTCTGCCTCGCGCTCGGACTGACGGCGGCGGCGCCGGTTGCGGTCGCGTGGGGAGGCGTCACGTTCGCCGTGGTCTCCCTCGTCGTCCTCTGGCGGTACCGGCGGGTCCTCACCGAGATCGAGCTCGCGCCGATCATGTGAGTGGGCGGGGGTGAAGTGCCCGCGTCACTCCCATCGCCCGAGACCGCTCGGTAGCTTTCGCGGGTCGCTCACCTGGACCCCTTCGTGAAGATCGCCGTCTGCCTCAAGCGCGTCCCCGACATGGACGTCCGCTTCAAGATCGCCCCCTCCGGCACCGCCGTGGATGAGTCGGGGCTCAAGTTCGACATCTCCGACTTCGATGGATACGCCGTCGAGGCGGCGCTCCAGCTCAAGGAGAAGCTGAACGCCGGCGAGGTCGTCGTGATCTCGCTCGGCGGCGACGTCGTGCAGGAGACGCTGCGCAAGGCGATGTCGATGGGTGCCGACCGCGCGGTCCAGCTGAAGCACGACGCCCCGGTGGTCGACTCGTTCGCGATCGCGTCCGCGCTCGCCGCGGAGCTCCGGGACGGCGGCTATGACCTCATCATGTTCGGCCGGATGTCGATCGACACCGCGCACGGCGCCACCGGGGCCATCGTCGCGGAGCAGCTCGGTCTTCCCTGCGTGAACGCGATCTCGAAGCTCGAGTTCGACGGGCGCACGGCGAAGATGCGCCGCGAGCTCGAAGGGGCGTACGAGCTCGTCGAGTGCGCCCTCCCCGCCGTCGTGACGATCGACGAGGGGATCGCCCGGCCGCGGTATCCCTCGCTGAAGGGGATCATGGCCGCGAAGAAGAAGCCGCTCGAGACCAAGCCGGCGCAGCTCCCCGCCACGCGCCTAGTGCTCGACGCGCTCGCCCTGCCGCCGGAGCGCGCCGCCGGCCGCATCATCGGCGAGGGGCCCGCCGCCGTCCCCGAACTCGTCCGTCTCCTCAAGGAAGAGGCGAAGGTCCTCTGATGTCCACCAACGTCCTCGCATTCGCCGAGACCCGCGGCGGCGATCTCCGCCGCGCCGCGCTCGAAGCCGTCACCGCCGCCCGCGCCATCGCCGACGCCCGGGGCGGGCAGGTCCACGCCGTTCTCTTCGGCGCGCCGGGGATCGGCGCGCACGCCGCCGCCCTCGGGGCGCACGGCGCCGACGCGGTGCTCGTGGTCGAGCACGCGGCCTTCGCGCAGAACAACCCCGAGGCGGTGAGCGCGACGCTCGCCGCCCGGATGGGCGCTGGGTACGGCGCCTTCGTCTGCGCCGCGTCCGCCACCGGGAAGGACCTCGCGCCGCGCGTCGCCGCGAAGCTCGGGGTTCCGCTCGCCTCGGATGTCACCGCGCTGACGGTGCACGGCGAGGCGATCACCGTGATCCACCCCGGCTACACGGGGAAGATCCTGCAGACGATGACCCTCACCGCGTCGCCCGCCGTGGTCAGCGTGCGGCCCGGCGCGTATCTCCCCGCGGCGAACGCGAAGGCCGGCGCGGTCGAGTCGCTTGCACCGGCAGGGGATCCGGCGGCCGCGCGCGTGCGTGTGACAGAGACCGCCGCCGGGAACGCAGCGAAACTCGACCTCGGCGAGGCGCCGGTGATCATCTCCGGCGGACGTGGCCTCAAGGAGGCCGCAAACTTCGCTCTCGTGGAATCGCTCGCCGCCGCCTTCGGCAACGCGGCGGTGGGCGCGACGCGTGCGGTCACCGATGACGGGTGGCGCCCGCACGCCGATCAGATCGGCCAGACGGGGCGCCTCGTGAGCCCCGACCTCTATGTGGCCTGCGGCATCTCCGGCGCGATCCAGCATCTCGCGGGGATGCGGACCTCGAAGTGCATCGTGGCGATCAACAAGGACAAGGATGCGCCGATCTTCAAGGCGGCGGACTACGGCATCGTCGGGGATGTGCTCGAGATCCTCCCGGTGCTGACCGACGCGGTGAAGCAGGCCAAGGCGGCGGGGTGACGGCGATGACGGCGGCGAACGGACTCTTCCTCTTCATCCTCGTCGCCGCGCTCGGGTTCTTCTCGGCGAACGTCCAGCGCCTCGTCGGCGAGCTGCGGCTCGGCCGGCTCGATGATTCCCGCTGGGGCGACCTCCCCACGCGCCTCGGGAACCTCCTCACGGTCGGGATCTTCCAGTCGAAGATCTTCCGCGACTCCGTCGCGGGACCGATGCACGCCCTGATCTTCTGGGGCTTCCTCATCCTCGGTGCCGGTACGACGGAGATGCTCATCGAGGGCGTCGTCCCCGGCTTCGGCTATGAGCGCTTCCTCCCCGCGCCGCTCTATCGCGGCTATGTGCTGAGTCAGGAGGCCTTCGCGGCGATCGTCCTCGCGATGGTCGCGATGGCGCTCTGGCGCCGCCTCACCAAGCGCGTGAAGCGCCTTGAGGGGGCCGAGACGCATCCGAACGACCCGCTGCTCATCCTCTCGTGGATCGGCGCGCTGATGGTCACGATGTTCCTGACGGAGGCCTTCGCGATTGCGGCGGAACCGCTGCATCTCGCCGGGATGCGGCCGGTGAGCTACCCGCTCGCGATCCTCCTCGTGCAGCTCGGGGCGGGGCCGGGGATGCCGGCGCCGATGCTGCTGCACGACCTCTCCTGGTGGGCCCACGCGCTGCTGGTCCTGGGCTTCCTCAACTACCTGCCGTACTCCAAGCACCTGCACGTCGTCGCGTCGCTCCCGAACACCTACCTCTCGAACACGAGTGGTCCCGGGGTGATCGGTGCGATGCGTCCGATGGACTTCGAGGGCGCGGACGCCGAGCAGTTCGGCGCCAAGGACGTCGAGCACCTGAGCTGGAAGTCGCTCCTCGACGGGTTCGCGTGCACCGAGTGCGGACGGTGCACCGCGGTCTGCCCGGCCAACACGACGGGGAAGCTCCTCTCCCCGCGGAAGATCATGATCAACGTGCGCGAGCGGCTGGAGGAGAAGGCCCCGTGGACGGTGTCCGAAGCCGGCGGCGTCGCGACGCTCGCGCCCGATGCCCCCGCCGCGGTCGCCGAGCGCACCCTCCTCGACGGCTACATCACCGAGGAGGAGCTCTGGGCCTGTACCTCCTGCCGCGCCTGCGTCTACGAGTGCCCCGTCTCCATCGATCAGCTCTCCGTCATCAACGAGCTCCGGCGCAATCTCGTCCTGAGCGAGTCGCGCTTCCCCGAGGAGCTGATGCCCGCCTTCGAGGCGATGGAGACGAGCGGCTCCCCGTGGGCCTTCGACCCAGGCGACCGCGGCAAGTGGGCCGAGGGGATGGAGATCCCGACGATGGCCGAGCTGGCCGCGCGGGGCGAGTCACCCGAGGTCCTGTATTGGGTCGGGTGCATGGGCTCGTTCGACGATCGCGCGAAGAAGACCACCGTGGCCTTCGCGCGCATCCTCCAAGCCGCCGGGGTCCGTTTCGCGATTCTCGGCCAAGAGGAGAAGTGCAACGGCGACCCGGCGCGCCGAATGGGGAACGAGTACCTCTACCAGATGCTCGCGAAGGACAACGTCGAGACGCTTGCCAAGTACGGCGTGCGCACCGTCGTCACCGCCTGCCCGCACTGCTTCCATCAGCTCGGGAACGAGTATCCGCAGTTCGGTGGCGAGTACGATGTGATTCATCACTCGACGTACATCGAGCACCTGATGGCGCAGGGGCGTGTGCCCATCCGCGAGGAGCTGCACGGCCCGGTGCGCACCTTCACGTACCACGACTCCTGCTACCTCGGCCGCTACAACGACGTCTATGAGGCGCCGCGCGAGACGCTCAAGCGCGCGCTCCCGGTGGTCCTCGTCGAGATGCCGCGGACCAAGGACAAGGGGCTCTGCTGCGGCGCGGGCGGCGGCCGGATGTGGATGGAGGAGACGGTCGGCACGCGTATCAATGTCGAGCGGGCCGGCGAGGCGCTGGCGACGCAGGCGGATGAGATCGCCGTGGCGTGCCCCTTCTGCATGACGATGATGGCCGACGGCGTGAAGGCGCAGGGGGCGGAGGTCCCGGTGCGCGACATCGCTGAGGTCGTCGCCGACCGGTTGGTGTGATTGTCGGGCGGGGCTGACGATGCGGCTGGCGAGATGGTGCGTCAGTCGCGCCGTGCGTCCCGCTGACGCCGCGAGTCGGTGATCTGCCGGCGCAGGTCACGACCCGCGCGATGGATCAACCAGACCGCGACGACCACGACGCCGGAGAATCCGATCCAGGACACGGGTTACCTCCCAGTGCGGCGGAGCTCGTAGATGGTGATCACGTGGTGGGGCGTCGAGCCATCGGGCGCCGCCGGGACCACGGCGCGCCGCTCGCGATGCACAATCTGCGTCGTGAGGCCGCGCGCCGTGGCCTCCTCGAGGAACGCCTCCAGCGCGACGCGCCCTTGGTCGGCCACGAGCGCTCGGCCGCCTTCACCCAGGGTACGGGCGATCGCCTCCGCCACGAAGGCCGCATAGGGGCGCTCATACAGCACATCCGCGGCCAGCACGAGGTCGTATCGTCCGAGATCCTCCGGCAGCGCGCGCCAGTCGACGAGCCGGACCGTCGGGGTCTCTCCCGTGTGCCGGAAGACGTTGCGGGCGGTGAAGCGCAGCGCATCGTCGTAATAGTCGGTCCCCGTGACCGCATAGCCGGCCCGATGCGCCGCGAGCGTCACGAGCCCGAGCCCGCACCCCAGCTCAAGCGCGCGCGGCCGCGCCCCGTCCGGCACCACCCCGAGGAGCGCGCGCTCACGGAGCAGATGCTCAGCGAGCACGACCGCCGCGGGCCAGAGATCCGCCCAGTACGGCAGGCGCTCGTCGCGCACGAAGTCCGCTTCGCTGATCAGGTCGTCGGCGTTCCGCGGCTTCTCGAGGTGCAGGGTCGTGCCCCCGATTGTCACATCCACCGTCGCGAGGACGAACTGGTCGTCGAGCGCGGCGAGATCGGCAGGGAGCGAAGGAGCTCCGGTCATCAGCAGCCGACCGGATGACGCGCGCACGCGCGACGTGGCACGCTCACAGCGCGAACGCCCCGGCGGTGCCTGCATCCTCGGTAAGCAGGAGCGCGTGCAGCGTCTCTCCCGCCGGCACCTCGCTCCGGTCCTCGGGCACCACGAGCAACGCGTTGGCGAGCGACATCGAGGTCAGGATCCCCGAGCCCTGCGGGCCGGTGAGACGTGCCGACAGCGACCCGTCGGGGCCCGTGGAGACGATGGCGCGGAGGAAGTGCGTGAGCCGCGCGCCGATCCGCACCGGTTCCTCGAGCGTCACGCGGACGGGCCGTCGATGCAACCGCGTGTGGCCGAGCATCCGCCGCAGCGTGGGGCGCACGAAGAGCTCGAAGGTCACCATCACACTCACCGGATTCCCCGGGAGTCCGATCCACGGAATACCGCGCACGTGGCCGAAACCGATTGGCGCGCCGGGCCGCATTCGGACACGGCTCACGAGCATCTCGGCGCCGAGCGCTTCGAGCGCGGTCCGCGTGTGGTCGAACTCACCGACGGAGACGCCGGCGGAGGTGACGATCAGGTCGGGAGCCGCATCGATGGCGCGCTGCAAGAGCGCCCGCATCGCCTCCGGCGTGTCCGCGGCGTGTCCGAGCCCGATCGGGACCCCGCCGTTGAGGCGCACGAGCGCGTCGAGGGTGTACGCATTGGAGCTGACGATCTTTCGGCCGGCGCGGACCTCGTCGAAGCGGTCGAGGTCGACGAGCTCATCACCGGAACCGAGGATCGCGACACGCGGTCGTCGATGCGTGGGGACGACGGCCTGTCCGACCGACGCGAGGATGCCAAGCTGCGCGGCGCCGAGCGGGATCCCAGCGGGGAGCGCGATGCCGCCCTCGACCAGATCCTCGCCGCGCAGGCGGAAGTTCTTGCCGACATCGCGGTCCTTTCGGATGGCGACCTGTGCGAGGCCGGCGTCGGTGTCCTCCACGCGGATGACGGTGTCGGCGCCCTCGGGGAGCGGGGCGCCCGTCATGATCCGCGTCGCCTCGCCGCCTCCGACCGCCCGCGTGGGGAAGGCGCCCGCGGCGACGGTTTCCAGCACGCGCAGCGTCACGGGGGCGCTCTCGCTCGCCCCCGCGACATCGCTCCCCCGCACGGCGTAGCCATCCATCGCGGAGTTGGTCCAGTGCGGGAGGGTGATGGGCGAGCGGATGTCGGTCGCGAGGACGCGGCCGAGGGCGTCGCCAAGCGTGGTCGGCTCCGCCGGGAGCGGCGACGCGGCGGCGGTGATAAGCGCGACGGCCTCGGGGACGCTGTGCATCAGGGCGTGGTCGGCGGCAGGACCATGGTGCCGGACGCGGGCTCGGGTGGCGGCAGCGGCGTCCCGGCGAGCCAGGCGGCGAGGGCGTCGGTCACGCGATCGGTCTCGCGATTGGAGGCGACGTGGTTGTTCGTGAGGAACGAGAACAGCAGCAGGCGGCCGTCCGGCGTCTGGACGTAGCCCGAGAGCGAGCGTGCCTTGTCGAGGGTCCCCGTCTTCGCGAAGACGCGCCCCTCGGCGCTCGTGCCCCGCATCCGAGACCGGATCGTCCCATCGACACCGGCGACGGGGAGGCTCGCGCGGAAGGTCTCGAACTCGGGGTGCTGCCGCATCGCCGCGAGCACCTTCACGATCGTCTCAGGAGAGACGTAGTCGTGTCGGGAAAGGCCGCTGCCGTCGCGGACGGCGAAGCCGAGGGAGTCCGCCCCCCACGCGAGAAGCTGGCGTTCGAGAACACTGCGTCCGCTATCGGCGGAACCCACCCCAGTGCGGGCTCGGGCGGTGGCCTTGAGGAGCAGCTCGCCGATCTGGTTCTGTGACGGCTTCTCGAATCGGGGGAGGATCTCGCGCAGCGGAGGGGAACGACGCGTGGCGAGCGTGACCATCCCCGTCGTGTCGGCGACCGCATCGGCGTCCACCCCGCCGCGTATCGTGATGCCGCGGCGGCGGAGGGCCTCGGCGAGGGCATCGAGGTAGGCCGCGGTCGGATGCCGGAGCGCGACCTCGAGGCGCACCGTGTCGTTCGGCGCGACGGTGCCGGTGAGGTGCACTCGAGGGCGCGAACCCCGGACGTCGCCGGCGATCGTCACGTCTGACCGTCCGGCCGCGGTCGTCACCGTCACGCGGCCGAGGCGCGGTACGGTCGTCGCGGGACTCGTACGGACCGTCACGCGTCCGCCGGGTCGGCGCGCGCCGATGACGAGGATCTCGGCGTAGCCCTCGTTGAAGGTCAGGGCATCCACTGGAGCCGAGTAGCCGTAGTCGAGGTCGTCCCACGCCCAGCCGAAGCCGAGGGTGGAGTCGGGGAAGACCGTCGCGGCGCGGAGGAGCCGTCCTCCGATGCGGCGGACGCCGCGCGCGCGGAGCGAATCAGCGAAGGCGAGGAGGGGCGCCATCGCATCGCCGCCTGCGAGGGAATCACTCACCGATGGGTCGCCGTCGCCGAGCACGGCGAGGTCACCGGTCAACGTGCCGTTCACCACGCGTCCTGTAGCCAGCAGGCGCGTCTCGAAGCGGTGGTCGGCGCCGAGCTGTGTGAGCGCAAGGGCGCCGGTGAGGAGCTTCTGATTGGAGGCGGGCATGAAGAGCTTGCCCGCATTGCGCGAGACGATCGTGTCGCCGGTGAGCGGGTCGACGACGAGCACGCCCCAGTGCGCGCTGCGGAAGCGCGGGTCGCCGGTGAGCGAGTCGACGAGGGCGGTGAATTCGATGCGGTAGCCGGCCCACGCGGCCCGTCGCATCTCCTCGTCCGAGGGGACGATCGCGCACGGCTGGTTCGACGGCACGCCACGGGGTGCGACGTCGGCCGCACTGGTGTCGGCGACGGGGGTGAGTGCCGACGGGGCTGGCGCCGGGGTGGGCGTCGTCGGCCGGCAGGCCGCGGTACAGGCGAGCGCGATGGCGAGCAGCGGGCGGATGGACATCAGCGCGGGCGGAGGAAGTGGGTCTCGGTCCAGTCGGCGAGCGCATCGAGCCAGCGCGCGTCGGTCAGTGGGAAGATGACACCCGGAAAGCCTGTTGGGGGCGCATCGGTCACGATCCCGCGCCACGTCGACGCGTCACCGACGCCGTCGGCCCACAGCGAGGTGGGGAAGACCTCGCGCCGGCTGATCTCGACCTTGGGGAGCGCCGAGCGCTTGAACCCCTCGCAGAGCACGAGGTCAGCGTCGGCGAGGTACCGCGCCGCGATCGCCTCCGGGGCGAGTTCCTCGTCCCATCGGCTCACGAGGGCGAACTTGTCCGGCGACGCCATTGCGACGCGCGCGGCCTGCCCCTCGTGGTAGTGGCGGTACGTGTCGGTCGCAGCGGGGTCGAGGTTGAACGTGTGCGAGCCGTGCTTGAGCACCATGATGCGGTGTCCGCGACGCGTGAGCTCCGCGCAGAGGCGCGCCACGAGCGTCGTCTTGCCGACGTGCTTCTTGCCGACGATGGCGAGCATCGGGGGCGTCGGGACGATGTCAGGCATCGGCACCCTCAGGGGCGGATGATGCGTGCGTGGCGTGCGTGGCGTGCGCCGCTCCCCCCGACGCGCGCAGCCCTGCGAGGTCCTCCGGCGTGTTCACGTTGCCGAAGAGCCGCGCCGGGTCACCGAACGCGGCGACGCGGTCGACGGGGAGTCGGTGCACGCGCACCGCCTCGTGGAAGCCGACCACCCGGTGGTCGCCTCGGTCGAGTGTCGCGCGCACGGCATCGAGGCAGCGGGTCGCGTACCAGGCGCAGAGCGGCTCGACCCCGCGTCGCGACGAATCACTCTCGGGGAGGACAGCATCGACCTGTTCCGATGCGCCCGTCGCGCGGAGGAGCCCAAGGAGCGCGCCGGAGACGAAGGGCATGTCCCAGGCGACGATGAGGATGTCGGTCCGCGTCTCGAGCAACGCGGTCTCGATCCCCGCGAGGGCGCCTGCGCCGGGGCGCCGGTCGGCGACGGTCCGCACACCGGGGAGCCACGTCGCCGCGTCCGGGGCGTTCGCCACGAGGAGCAGGTCGTCCGTCACGAGGCGCAGCGCGCGCGCGACGCGGTCGATGATCCGGACGCCATCTACTGATTCGAGCCCCTTGGGTCGCCCGCCGAAGCGTCGCGCCGCGCCGCCTGCGAGGATCACGCCGGTGCAGCTCGCAGCAGGGTCGCTCACGGTGTCCAGACCTGCGGCTGCCCCGAGACGGCGCGCCCGATGAGCACCATCCCCGCAGCCCGCGCGATCTCCACCGCGATGGTGCTCGGCACCGAGGGGGTCGCGACGACCGCGATGCGGGCCCGCGCCGCCTTGAAGGCGAGCTCCCCGCTGATGCGCCCTGTCACGAGGAGGATGAGGTCGTCGGGACGCTCGCCCGCGAGGAGCCGCTGGCCCATCACCTTGTCGACCGCGTTGTGGCGCCCGATATCCTCGGCGTGCGCGAGGAGGGTCGTCCCGTCGGTGAGCGCCGCCGCGTGGATGCCCCCGGTGTGCTGATAGCGCTCCCCCTTGGCGAAGAGCGCCTTGAAGAGGGCGCGCGTCCGCTCGAGGTCGGGGATCGATGGTGTGGTCGGGCGACGCGGCACGCGGCTGAGCGAGCCGAGGATGGTCGTGACGGCCCCGCAGCCAGAGGCGAGCACCCGGCGGCGCTCCTGGCCCTCGACGGTCTGGTAGCGATCGTCGGGCACGGTGACCCAGAAGCCGGGTTCCTTGGCGCAGGGGCGCATCGAGAGGAGGTCGCTGCGCGCGTCGATGTACCCCTCGCCGTAGCACCAGCCGACGACGAGTTCGGGGAGCTGGTCCGGTGTGCACATCCAGGTGACGGCGGGCTCGCCATTCACCTCGAGCCAGACGGGGACCTCGTCGACGGCGTCGAGCCCCGCGGCGCCCGTCGCCGGCGTGCTCACGCGGGGACGATCTCCACCCAGAGCCCCGGCATCTCCGAGAGTCGCACCCGTTCGACGCGCGTGGACGGGCCGAGCGCAGCCTGCACCTCGCGCGCAATCCAACACGCGACGTTCTCCCCCGTCGGGATCAGCGCGCCCTCGGCGAACGCGGGGACGTCGAGCACGAGATTGCGGTGGTCGAGCGCCGCGACCACCCGTTCCGCGAGGGCGCGATCGAGCGCGCCGAGGTCGGCGCAGAAGCCGGTGACCGGATCGACCTCGCCGCCGACCGTGACCTCGCAGGTGTACGTATGCCCGTGCCAGTTCGGGTGCGCGCAGGCGCCGAAGACCTCACGGTTCCGCGCATCGTCCCACTCGGGCCGCCGGTAGCGATGGGCGGCGGAGAAGGTGACGGCGCGGGTCAGCGTGGCGCGCATCGTGGGGTCAGCGGAAGAAGAAGCGGCTGACGCCGATCTGGAACACGGTGCTTCCGGTCCATCCGGAGCGCTCGCGGGCGCCGAGGATGCTCGAGTCGGAGGGTGCACCGCTGCCGCCGTAGCTGTCGGGATAGCGGTACTTCCAGAGCGCGCGCGAGAGGTCGAGGTGGATCTCGTGCCGGCCGCCGGTGGTGATGCGGAGGCTCGCGCCGTAGTCGAGGGAGAACTTCGTGCCGAAGCGGTAGCCGCCGAGGTCGAATTGGGTCGAGGCGTCCGTCACGAAACCGAGGCCGCCGTGCAGCTGCGGCACGAGGCGGCGCCACGACTTGTTCCCCGTGAGGTTGAGACCGAGGCCGGAGTGCCACATCACGAGCGGGCGCGTCTCCGTCCCGGCGATGCGCGCGTCGCCCGTGAGGAGCGGGTCCTTCACGGTGCGCGAGAGGCCGGGAGCGATCGCCAGGCGGGTCTGGAGCCAGAGGGGCGCGGCGATCTGCAGCTCGTAGCGGCCGGAGAGGAGCAGTCCGCTGCCGGGGCCGACGCCCGCGGGATCCGCATCGGGGCTGAGGCGGCCGATGCCGATGGTGAGCGCCTGTCGACCACGGAGGTCCTCGAACGGACTCTTCTCCGGGAGGTGGCCCACCTGGGCGGCGAGGGGGGCTGTGACCATCGCGCCGAGCAGCAGGACGCGGGCGAGGGGACGCAGAGGGACGGAAGGGGTCACGCGGGCACTCCAGGGAGCCGCAGGTCGCGGCCGGTCATCTCGCGCGGGCGGTCAACGCCGAGCATCGCGAGCACGGTGGGTCCGATATCGCAGAGCGCACCACCGGCGCGCAGCGGGGTCGGGGCCCGGTCGTCGAGGAGGACGAGGGGCACAGGATTGGTCGTGTGGGCGGTGTGGGCCCCGCCGGTCGCGGGGTCGATCATCATCTCGCAGTTGCCGTGGTCGGCGGTGATGAGGAGCCGGGTCCCCGTGCGTTCGGCGGCGGCGACGATCCGCGCGAGCTGCTCATCGACGACCTCGCAGGCGCGGATGGTGGCCGCGAGGTTGCCGCTGTGACCGACCATATCGCCGTTGGCGTAGTTGCAGAGCGTGAACTCGTGCGACCGGGCCTCCATCTGCCGCACGAGGACGTCGGTGATCCCCGGCGCGCTCATCTCCGGCATCAGGTCGTAGGTCGCGACCTGCTGGCTGGGGACGAGGATGCGCTCCTCGCCGCGGTACGGCACCTCGTTTCCGCCGTTGAAGAAGTAGGTGACGTGCGGGTACTTCTCCGTCTCCGCGGTGCGCAGGGTGCTCATCCCCGCGTCCTCGAGCACCTCGGCGACGATCTTCGCCATCGAGAAGGGCTCGAACGCGACGGGGAGGCCGAAGGTCTGGTCGTACTGCGTCATCGTCGCGACGTGCAGTCGCGGCCGGTCGGCGACGTCGAAGCCGTCGAAGCCGGGGATCGCGAGGGCGCGCACGATCTGCCGCATCCGGTCGGAGCGGTAGTTCCAGGTGATCACCGCGTCACCATCACGCATCGGCGCGATGGGCGCGCCGTCGCGGACAACGACGGCCGCGGGCTGGAACTCGTCGCTGACGCCCGCCTCGTACTGCGAACGGATGTACGCGAGCGGGTCCGTCGTGGTGGGGCCGACGCCGCGGACGGCGGCGTCGTACCACTGCTCCGTGCGCGGCCAGCGATGGTCGCGGTCCATCCCGAAGTAGCGGCCGCCGAGGCTCGCGACGACGGCGCGCCCGGCGGTCTTCGCGAGGAGCGCCTCGACATAGCCGGCCGCCGAGCGCGGAAGCGTGTCGCGGCCGTCGAGGAGGAGGTGGAGCGCGAGGCGCGGCACCCGCTCGCGCGCGGCGAGCTCGACGAGGGCGAGGAGATGGTCGTCGTGCGCGTGCACGCCCCCATCGCCGACCAGGCCCATCAGGTGGAGCGTTCCACCGGAGGTGCGCACGTGGGCGCACGCGCCGCGGAGCGCGTCGAGCTGGTAGAACCCGCCATCACGGATCGCCTCGCCGATGCGGACGAGGTCCTGCATCACGACGCGCCCGGCCCCAAGATTGAGGTGCCCGACCTCGCTGTTCCCCATCTGCCCGTCGGGGAGCCCGACCGCGCGGCCGCTGGCGTCGAGCAGCGTGCGCGGAGCACGGGCCCAGAGGCGGTCCCAGGTGGGGGTCCGCGCCATCGCGATGGCGTTGCCGTCGGTGGACTCGCGGTAGCCCCAGCCATCGAGCACGACGAGCACGACGGGGCGGTCGACCTTCGAAACCATCTTGGCCCTGTCGGGGTGGAGAGGTAGTTTGACGAGGGGCGTCCCGCGTGGTGGGACGCCGCGCGCGCCGTGGCGCAATCTAGTCCCGCCCCAGCCTCCCCGACCAGCGATGCGCCGCTCCGCGATTCTCCTTTTCCCGCTCTTTCTCGCCGTCTCGCTCGCGGCGCAGACGGTGCAGGTTGCACGCCCCACCGATCTCCTCGTGGCGCCGGGCGGACGCGCGATCGGGTCGGTGCAGGCCGGGGGCACGCTCCGACCGGGTGTGCGACGCGCTGGGGCCACGACCGTCACGCTCGAAGGGTGGATCGAGACCGCGAAGGTCGCCGGGCGTCGTGACTCGTTCCCGCAGAGCATCGCCGCGGGCGGGACGGTGCGCGTGCGCGCCGGGGCCGCCGGTGATGCCCGGGTCGTCGGGGCGCTCGTCGGTGGCGCGGGGATCCGTGTCCTCGAGCGGCGCGGCCCCTGGTCGCGCATCCGCCGCACGGGATGGGTCCCGACGTCGGCGCTGGCGGCCGGTACGCCGTCGGCGACTGCGCCGACGGCCGATGCGGGGCGTCCCTCCACGGCCGCCGCAGCCGAGGAGGACGAGGAGCCCGCTCGGCCCGGTACCCTCGGGGCGGTGCGCGCGCCGAAGCGCGCGTCGTTGCACGCCGCCCCCCTCGCCGCGGATGACGCGGAGCCCGTCGCCACCCTCCCGGCCGGTGCGTCGTTGGTCGAGGTGGCGCGGGATCGCGGCTGGGTGAAGGTGCGCGTCGAGGGATGGATCCCCGAGACGGAGCTCGTCCCCGCCGATTCGTCCTTCACCGAGGGGCTCCGCGCGGTCGATCTCCGCGTCGACGCCGCCCGCGTCCGTGGCCGCGTCGTCCGGTGGGATGTGCAGTCGATCAGCCTCCAGAAGGCGGACCCGCTCCGCCGTGGCCTCGAGCCCGACGAGCCGTACCTCCTCGCGCTCGGCCCGGTCGGGGAGAACGTGGTTCTCTATCTCGCCGTGCCCCCCGCCCTCCTGGCGGAGGCGCGCGCGCTCCCGCCGATGTCGGACCTGCGCATCACCGCGCGGGTACGACTTGGAAGGAGCGAGCCGACCGGCGCGCCCATCCTCGACCTGCTGACACTGACCCGACGGTGACGTTCCTGCGCCTCCTCCTGCTGCTCGCTCTCGCCGGACTCGGCGCGGTGAGCATCGGGGGGGCGGTGCTCGAGGCGCGGTGGGCGGGGGAGACGCAGGCGGCCGTGGCCCAAGCTGCCGCGAACCGCGCGGCGACACGCCGTATCGAAGAAGCGGTCGCGCGTGCGCGGGTGCGGCTCGCGCTCGAGCGCGCGCGACTCTCCTCATACGAGACGGCGCGGGTGCACCTCGTCGTCTCGCGCACCGACGCACGATTGGGCGTCGAGCGCGGGTCGGTGCTGCTGCGCACGGCGGGGCTCGTGACGGCGCTGCCGGTCGGCATCGATACGGTGCGCTCGGTCGGTGCGTCGGGGCTCGAGCTCGCCGGCGGTGACCGACTCGACGCGGCGGCGGGGCTGTCTACGCCCGACCTTGCGGTGCTTCGGCGCCTCGTCCGATCCGGCACGGTGGTGTATGTCTTCTGAGGCGCCGCGCGGGTTGTGGGGGTGGCGCGCCCTCGCCGTCGGCGCGCTGGCCTGGGGCGTCGCGCTCACGGGCATCGCCCCGCGGTGGCAGGAGGCCCGCGCCGCGCGCGACGCGGCGCGACGCGCGCAGGTGGCGGCGCGGGTCGAACGTTCGGCCCGCGCGACGGTGCTCGAGGCGCTCGACGACTCGCTGATCCGCATCACCGCGGTGCGGCGGGACCGCGCGGCGGATGGCTCCGCGCCGTATCTCGTCATCTCGACCGCCGACCGACGTCTCTGGTTGCGGGTGGGCGATCAGGTCCGCTTCGAGGCCCCGGTCGCGACGGGAACAGGCGACCTTCCTGATGGAGGCACCGCGCGGTTCGCCACCCCACGCGGACGGCTCGTCGTGGAGCGGAAGGAGGACGACCCCATCTGGGTCCCCCCGGACTGGCACTTCGACGAGGTGGCGGCGGAGCGGGGCCTCCAGCTCGTTCGGCTCGATCCCCGGCGGCCCCTCCGCGTCGGTGACGGCGTGCTGCGCGTCGTCGGGCAGGACGTGGTCCGCGAGCGCGCGGACGGAGCGGTGCAGCCGCTCCCCCCCGGCAAGGAGATTATCATCGGCCGTCTCCTCGTGATTCCGCCGTTCGGGACGCGCCAGCGTCGATTCCGCGACGTGCTAGGGCCGCACCGCCTCTACCTCGGGCAGGGCTACGGCATCCACGGGACGAACGTCCCGGAGAGCATCGGGCAGGCGGCGAGTCACGGGTGCATCCGGATGCGCAACGATGACATCGAGGCGCTCGCGCCGCTCGTCCCGGTGGGGACCCCGGTGTACATCTACTGAGGGCCTCTCCCGCTGGAAAAGCCCGCAGGGCGCGGCTATCCTTCGAGATGGGACACGCCTCTCGCCTCCGCCCCGAAGCCGCGCTGACCTTCGACGACGTCCTGCTCGTCCCGCGGCATTCCTCGGTCCTCCCGAACGACACCAGCACCCGCACCCGGTTCTCACGGGGCATCTGGCTGAACGTCCCGCTCGTCTCGGCGGCGATGGACACCGTGACCGAGTCCGAGATGGCGATCGCGATGGCGCGCGCCGGCGGGATCGGGGTCCTGCATAAGAACATGTCGATCGATCGGCAGGCGGCCGAGGTCGATCGGGTGAAGCGTTCCGAGAGCGGGATGATCCGCAATCCGATCACCCTCCAGCCGTCGGCGACCCTCCGCGAGGCGGTGGCGCTGATGGCGCGGTTCCGCATCAGCGGTGTGCCGGTGGTGGATGGCGCGGGGCGCCTGGTGGGCATCATCACGAATCGCGACCTGCAGTTCGAGCGACAGCTCGACCGACCGCTCGCCGAGGCGATGACGAAGGAGGGGCTCATCACCGCCCCCGTCGGGACCTCCCTGGACGAGGCGGAGCAGATCATGGGTCGGCACCGCATCGAGAAGCTCCCGGTGGTGGACGCCTCGGGGGCGCTCATCGGGTTGATCACGGTGAAGGACATCCACAAGCGTCGGCAGTATCCGACCGCGGCGAAGGATGAACAGGGGCGCCTCATGGTCGCGGCTGCGATCGGTGCGGGCGGCGACTATCTCTCCCGCGCGAAGGCGCTGGTGGACGCCGGCGTCGATGCGCTCGTGGTCGATACGGCGCACGGCCATTCGCAGGGGGTGCTCGACGCGGCGGCCGCGGTGCGCGAGGCGTTTCCAGGGGTGCAGCTCGTGGCGGGGAACATCGCGACGGCTGAGGCGGCGACGGCGCTCGTGGTGCGTGGCGTCGACGCGGTGAAGGTCGGGGTCGGCCCCGGCTCCATCTGCACGACGCGGGTGGTGGCGGGCATCGGTGTGCCGCAGCTCACCGCGGTGATGGATGCAGTGCGCGGGGCGGGGGATGTCCCCGTCATCGCGGACGGTGGCATCAAGTATTCCGGGGACATCGTGAAGGCGCTCGCCGCCGGCGCGTCGTCGGTGATGATGGGGTCGATGCTCGCGGGCACCGAGGAGAGCCCGGGGGAGTCGCTCCTCGCCGAAGGGCGTCGATACAAGATGATCCGCGGGATGGGCTCGCTCTCCGCGATGCAGGATGGCAGCGCCGACCGCTACTTCCAGGAGGCGGCGACCGCGACGCGGAAGTTTGTGCCGGAGGGGATCGAGGGGCGCGTGCCGTACAAGGGCCCCGTGTCCGACGTGCTCTACCAGATGATCGGCGGAATCCGCAGCGGGATGGGCTACACCGGCTGTGCGACGATTGACGCGCTCCGCACCGAGACGGAGTTCACGCGCATCACGGCCGCGGGGCTGCGCGAGTCGCACCCGCACGACGTGACGATCACGCGCGAAGCACCGAATTACAGCGCCTGATCGCCCCCCCACCCTTCGCCCCGCTCCGGTGTCCGACCTCCTGACCGTCCCTGCGCCGCGCCGCGAGGCGATCGAGCGACTGCTCGCCGCCCTGCGACCGGGGATGACGGTGGCGCTCTCGACGCACGTCGGCGCCGATGGCGACGGCTGCGGCTCCGAGGTGGCGCTGGCGCGGCTGCTGGCGCAGCGCGGTGTGCGGGCCGTGGTGGTGAATCCGACGCCCTGGCCCGAATCGTTCCGGTGGCTGCTCGGCGATGATGTCGCCGACTGGAGCGACCGCGGTGCTGAGGCGCTCCGCACCGTGGACCGGCTCATCGTACTCGACATCTCCGACGTGCGGCGCCTCGGGTCGCTCGCGTCGACGGTGCGTACGCTACCGCAGGATGCGTTGGTGATCGACCATCATCTCCCGAGTGACGAGCCGCCGGGGACGGTGATGGTGAGCGACACGCGGGCCTGTGCGACCGCCGAACTGGTGTACGACCTCGCGGTCGTTGCGGGGCTCGAGCTGACCTCCGCGATCGCGGAGGCCCTGTATACCGCGATGGTGACCGACACCGGGGGCTTCCGGTTCGGCAACACCTCGCCGCGCTGCCTGGCCGTCGCCGCCGAGCTGCTGCGCGCCGGTGTGGATCCGGAGCGGATGTACGCGCGCATCTATGGCAGCGTCCCGCTCGGACGGATCCACCTCCTCCGCGACGTGCTCGACACCCTCGAGGTCGATCTCACCCACGGCCTCGCCTGGGTGCGCGTCGAGGCCGGCGAGCTCGAGCGGTGCGGGGCCACGAGTGAAGACCTCGATGGGGTGGTGGAGCATCCGCGGTCGATCGCCGGGGTGCGACTCGCCCTCCTGTTCCGCGATGTCGGGACGGCGCAGGTGAAGGTGTCCTTCCGCAGCGTGGCGGGGGTGAACGTGCACCCGCTCGCGCAGCGGTTCGGCGGGGGTGGCCACGCGCGGGCCGCCGGCGCGCTCATCGGGGGGACGCTCCCGACGGTGATGGCGAAGGTGCTGGACGAGGCGCGTCGGATGCTCGCCGCTGGCGCGCTCGCGGATGGTGCGGCACAATGAGGGCTGTGCGCCGCGCCGACGCCCGTTACGGGTTCTCTCTGATCGAACTGCTGATGGTGCTCTCCATCACGGGGATCCTTATCGCCATCGCCGCGACGCAGATCGGGCGGCAGTTGAGCCGGGACCGGGTGCTGCGGGCCGCGACGATGGTGCAGGGCGTGCTGGTGGAAGCCTCGCAGCTGGCCGTGCGGCGTCGGACGCCGATGCGCGTCGTCCTCTCCGGGTCGTCGGTGCAGGTGCGCCAGCGCGCGGGCGACACACTCGTGCGGCAATGGCGCTTCGACGCCGCTTCCGACATGCAGGCGACCCTCGCGTTCACCCCGTCCGTGGGCATCACCATCTTCCCGAACGGCCGGGCCGACACCACGCTCGCGGTCGTCTTGACGAGTTCGTCGGGGCGCGCGACCGTGACGCGCAGCGCCACTGGGGTCGTCCGACGCCAATGAGCGCTCGTCGCGGCTTCTCCCTCATCGAAGTGATCGTCGCGGGCACCCTGCTCGGTGTGGTGGCGGCGACGCACGCCCTGGTCTCCGCGCGCTACACGGTCCGGGCGCGCAGCCTCGGGGTCGGCGTCGACCGGGCCGCCGCCATCTCCACCGCCGTCGACCTCTACGCGACGATGCCCTACGCGAGCATCGCGGCCGATACCGGGTGCGTGACGATTACAACGATGGCGAACTACCCGCATCAACGCTGTGTGAGCATCACGAAACCGACGCAGGCGATCACGCGGGTGCAGATCATCATCGCTCCGGAGGCCAGCGGATTCCGCGCCGACACGATCCGCGTCGACCGCAGCCTCCCTCCCTCCGGGTCGCTCTTCTCGTGAGCCGGCGCGGCGCGACGCTCGTCGAGCTGCTCGTGGTGATCGTCATCCTCGGGATCATCGGGGGCTCGGTCACGAACCTCCTCATCTCGCAGACGCGCCTGTTTGCCCGCGAGGCGGGGGGGCGTGATGCCCGAACCGTCTCGCGGAACGCGCTGAACATCGTCCGCGATGAGATGCGGATGATCGAGCCGCGCGGCATCGTGACCGCGACCGACACCGCGCTGACGGTGCGGGTACCGTATGCGATGGGGGTGTACTGCGCGAGCAACACGGCGACCTTCGTCCCCGTCGACTCGCTGATCTACGCACAGGCGGCCTACGCTGGGTACGCGTATCGGGACACCACCCTCAACGCCGCGTACACGTACGTCGCGAAGACCGCGGCGCCGACGACGGGGACCGAGTCGACCTGCAGCAGCGGTCTGGGCATCACCCCGATCTCCGGCGGGCCGTTGCTGGTGCTGAGCCCCGCATTGCCCGCGTTGCCGGCCGGCGCGCCTGTCCTGCTCTACCAAACCGTCACGTACGCACTGGGACCGAGCACCCTGGTCCCCGGTCGCACCGCCCTCTGGCGGCGCGTCGTCGGAGGGGTGTCGGAGGAGATCTCCGTCCCCTTCGAGAACACCGCGATCTTCCGCTTCTACGTGTCCGGCGCCAAGACCTCGCAGGCGTCTCCTCCCGGGGCGGGGAGCCTGCACACCATCAGCGGAATCGAGCTCGTCCTCACCGGCGAGAGTGAGAAGACTGTCGCCGGGCGTTCCGCGCCCGAGCGGTCCTCGGTCCGGCTTTCGATCTTCTTCCGGAACGCGGTCATCTGATGACCCCAGCGCGCCCGCTGCTGCTGCGAGCCCGCCGGGCCTTCGCGCTCCCGACGGTGATCCTCGTGATGCTCGTCCTGGTGGGCGCGCTCGCCTCGGGCTTCGGGATGCTCAGCAGTGAACGCGGCGCGGACGATGCCGCGATTCAGTCGCAGACCGCCGCCGCGCTCGCCGAGACGGGACTGCAGCAGGGACTGCGCAACCGGCCGGGGCTCGGGCTCTCCGCGGTGCCCGGTGCGTCGGATTCGGTGCGCCTCACGCTCACGGGCGGCTACGCCGATATCGTGACCACGCGCCTCCGTGCCGCGTCCGGGACGACGATTGCCGCGCTTTACCTCGTCCGGTCACGGGGCGTCGCAACGGCGACGGGCGTCGCTGGGGCGGGGAATGCCGTCGCCATCAGCAGCGCGTTCGCCACTTTCCAGGTGATGACGATGACGGTGCAGTCGGCCCTCACCGGAATCAACGGTATTCAGAAGGCCGGCGTCTCCGGGGACATCAGCGGCGTGGATCAGTGCCCCGCGGCGAGCGGGGGCACCGGTGACACGCTCGCCGCTGTGGCCGTGCCCGATGTGCCCGGATATTCCGGGTCGCTGACGCCGCTCACCGGCAGCCCGAAGGTGCAGTCGCTCGGCGCCACCGCCGCCGCCGCATCGACGACCGTGCCCTTCGACTGGGCCGACATCGTGAGTGGGAATGCGATCACCCCGGACTTTCTCTCTGACTACCTCGGCAACGGGTTCCCGACGACCGCATGGTTCACGTCCAACGCGTCGTCCTGGCCGACAATCATCGTGAACAACGGCCCGTCGCCGAACCGCGAGTTCACCCTCAGCTCCTTCGGTCGCGGCCTGCTCATCGTCTACGGCGACCTGCGGTTGAACGGCAATTCGGCCGGCTGGGACGGCATCATCATCACCGGCGGCAAGATTCGGTCAAATGGGGCGAACCAGGTTTCGGGGGCGACGATCACTGGGCTGAATGTCAAGCTGGGATACTCCGTCACCGCGACGGACGTCGACGAGCTCTACGGGACCAAGCGCTATCTCTATAATTCGTGCAACGTCGGTTCCGCCCTGAACTCCCTCGGTGCGCTCCGCGTCTACCAGAATTCCTGGGCCAACACCTTCCCGTCGTACTGATGTCCGAGACACTCCAGGCGCGCCTCGCGGAGGCGCTCGCCCCGCTCGCTAATCCCCGTACCGGCGCTTCCCTGTACCAGACGCAGCAGGTCCGCGACATCGCCGCCACGCGCGACGGGAAAGTCCGTGTCACGCTGCTCCTGGGTGCGCAGGATGACCCGGTGCTCGCGCGTCAGGTGCGGCAGGCGCTGGAGGCCGTCGAAGGCGTCACGGATGTGCGCGTCGACGTGAAGGATGCCGCCCAGGCCGCACCATCCGGTGCCGCGGCGTCCGCGCCCGCCACGAAACCCGCCGGCGGGCGGACCCTCCCCGTGATGGGAGAGTCCGCGGGCGCGCCGAAACCCCCCGCGCCGCCGTCCCCCGTCGCGTACCCGGGCCTCGGCCGCATCATCGCCGTGGCCTCGGGCAAGGGCGGGGTCGGCAAGTCGACCGTCACCACGAACCTCGCCATCGCCCTCGCGCAGGCCGGGTATCGCGTCGGCCTGATGGACGCCGACATCTACGGGCCGAACATCCCGCGGATGATGGGCGTGGATGCCGCCCCGCCGGTGCAGGATGAGAAGATTCAGCCGCTCGAGGCGCACGGCGTCAAGCTCATCTCGCTCGGTTTCCTCATCGAGCGCGACCAGCCGGCGATCTGGCGCGGGCCGATCGTGATGAAGATCATCACGCAGTTCCTCCGCGACGTCGCGTGGGGGGAGCTCGATGTCCTCCTCGTCGACATGCCCCCGGGCACCGGCGACGCGCAGCTCTCGCTCGTGCAGGCGACGAGCGTCGCTGGCGCGGTCATCGTGACCACGCCGCAGGAGGTCGCGGTCGGCGACGCGCTGCGCGGCGCGATGATGTTCCGCCGCGTCGGCGTCCCGGTGCTCGGCGTCGTCGAGAACATGTCGTACTTCGAGTCGCCGGAGACGGGGAAGCCGATGGCGATCTTCGGCTCAGGGGGCGGCAAGCGCCTCGCCGACGAGCTGAAGGTCCCGCTCCTCGGCGAGATCCCGCTGCATCCGCCGGTGCTCGAGGGCGCCGACCGCGGGGCGCCGATCGTGGTGTCGGGAGCGGCGAGCAGCGCCGCCAAGAAGCTGGGCGAGGTGGCCCTCGCCGTGGTGCGGCAGCTCGGAGTCCCCGCACCGCGCTGATCGCGCGGCGCGGGAACCCCGCGTCCGTCAGTCGATGGTGGCTGGCGGGGCCGGC
>JBMTAR010000004.1:0-27519 GCA_049428925.1 Gemmatimonadaceae bacterium | reverse complement strand
GGGGGGCCCCGGGTCGCTTGTGCCCCGCGCCCGGGCTAACGTTCTCGCTATATGCCGGCCGCCGCCCTACTCGACGCCATCCGCGACTTCATCGCCGGGAAGGCGATTCCCCTCGAGTCGGCGTTCCTGCAACGCCCCATCCGGGAGCTGTTGCCGACCCTCGAGGCCCTCCGCGCAGAGGTCCGTCGGCTCGGCCTCTGGGCCCCGCACCTGCCGCGCGAGCATGGCGGGCTCGGGCTCTCCCTCCCCGCATTCGCCGAGGTGAGTGCGGTGCTCGGCGAGTCCCCGCTCGGGCACTACCTCTTCAACTGCCAGGCGCCGGACGTCGGGAACCAGGAACTCCTGCTCGCGCACGGGACACCGGACCAGCAGGCGCGGTGGCTCGGACCGCTGGTGCGCGGAGAGATCCGCAGCTGCTTCGCGATGACCGAGCCCGAGTTCGCGGGCTCGAACCCGGTCTGGATGGCCACGCGTGCGGAGCGCGAGGGCGACACGTACCGCCTCTCGGGTCACAAGTGGTTCACCTCGTCGGCCGACGGCGCCGCCTTCACCATCGTGATGGCGGTGACCGATGCCGAGGCCGCACCGCACCGTCGGGCGAGCCAGATCATCGTGCCGATGGAGACGCCGGGCGTGACGCTCGTCCGGAACATCCCGGTGATGGGCGAGGCAGGCGCCGACTACTTCAGCCACTCGGAGCTGTGCTTCGACGACGTGCGGGTCCCCGTCACCCACCGGATCGGCGCAGAGGGCGAGGGCTTCACGCTCGCGCAGGAGCGGCTCGGTCCTGGGCGCATCCATCACTGCATGCGCTGGATCGGCATCGCGGAGCGCGCCTTCCGACTGATGGTCACGCGCGCGGCCACCCGTGAGCTCGCCCCGGGCGAGCCACTCGGGCGACAGCAGGTCGTCCAGCACTGGATCGCGGAGTCGCGCGCGGAGATCGATGCGGCGCGCCTGCTGGTCCTCGACGTGGCGCATCGCATCGAGCGGGACGGGGCGCACGCGGCGCGTGACGGCATCTCGCTCATCAAGTTCCATGTCGCGGGCGTGCTGCAGCGGGTGCTCGATCGCGCCATCCAGGTGCACGGGGCGCTCGGGATGACCGACGACACGCCGCTCGCGTACTGGTATCGCCACGAGCGGGGCGCGCGCATCTACGATGGTCCCGACGAGGTGCACAAGACGTCGGTCGCGAAGCGGATCCTCGCGAAGGCAGGGATGCCGGGGCGCGAGCCCCGGAACGGCTGAACCGATGACGGGGCATCGTCAGGACGGCGAGGCCGTCACGCGCCCGGATGCGCAGGCGGAGCCGGATGCCGCCGTCCCGCTCGCTCCACTCGGTGCCTGGCTCGCCGCGACCCTGCCGGAGCTCGGGCCGGTCGTGGCGCTCACGCGCTTTCCCGGTGGCTTCTCGAATCTCACGTACCACCTGCGGACCGAACGCGGCGAGGCGGTGCTGCGGCGTCCGCCCCTCGGGGCGCTCCCCGGCGGCGCCGCGCACGATATGCCGCGCGAGGCGCGCATCCTCGGTGCGCTCGCGCTCCGTGGCGTGCCTGCGCCGGAGCCGCTCGCCATCTGTGAGGATGCGGCGGTCATCGGCGCGCCGTTCTATGTGATGACGCACGTCGCCGGCCGCGTGCTCCGCGGCGGCACGCCGCCAGCCGACCTCACCCCCGCGCATTTCACCGCGCTCTCACACGCTTTCGTCGAGACGCTCATCGCGATCCACGGAGCGACGCCCGCCGACCCCGTCATCGCGTGCCTCGGCAAGCCGATGGGATACGTGACGCGGCAGGTGGAGGGATGGACGGAGCGGTGGCAGCGCGCCCGCACCGACCAGGTGCCGGCGATGGACGTCCTCGCGACGTGGCTCGCCGCGCATCAGCCCTCGGAGTCGGGCGCCTGCCTCGTACACAACGATTACAAGTACGACAATCTCGTGCTCGATCCCGCGGACCCGACCCGCATCGTCGCGGTGCTCGACTGGGAGATGGCGACGGTCGGCGATCCGCTCCTCGATGTCGGCACGGCGCTCGGCTACTGGGTCGAGGCCGGTGATCATCCTGCCTTCCGCGCGCTCGGGCTCGGGATGACGGCGCTCCCGGGCAACCTCACGCGCGCGGAGCTCTGGGCGCGCTATCTCGCGCGGTCAGGGCGGTCGATGCGCCCGATGGCGTTCTATCACGCGTTCGGGCTCTTCAAGATCGCGGTGATCGCACAGCAGATCTTCGCGCGCTACCGGAACGGGCAGTCGACCGATGCGCGGTTCGCGCGGCTCGGCGAGGCGGTGCCGTTGCTCGCGGCGATGGGCGAGCGCGCGGCGGCAGGGTAGCGCCGAGCATCGGCGCGACTGACGGCGCTCCAGCCAGCCGGTCTGAACTCAGCGCGGCAGCGTCGCGAGGAACTCCCGCACCGGTGCGAGCGTCTGCGCCGCATCCTCCTCGTGTGGCACGTGCCCGAGTGTGGGGAAGCGCACCACGCGGCTGCCGGGGATGTCGCGGGCGAAGCGCGCCGCGTTGGACGGAGGGATCAACCGGTCGAGGTCGCCCCAGAGGATGAGCGTGGGCGTGCGGATCGTCGCGATCTGCAGCGTGTCGAGACCGCCGCCTCGGTTCGCTGTGCCACCGCTCGGCGTGCGCGGCCGCTGCGTGAAGGCGCGACGGTTCCCCTCGCGGAGGGTGAGTTCGTAGTACCGGTCGACGAGCTCCGGCGTCACCTTCGACGGGTCGCCGTACACGTTCTTCACGCTGCTCTCGATGACGCGGCGCGGAAGCACCTGGGACGCCACGTAGCGCATTCCGGGGAGCGCCGCGACCCTGAATCCGACCGGCACCGAGGTCGCCTGCGACGGATACCCCGCGGGATCGACCAGGACGAGCCCCGCGACGCGCGCGGGATGCCGCGCGGCCAACTGCCACGCATAGAGCCCACCGAGGGAGTTGCCGGCCACCACCACGCGCGCGACGTGGAGGGTGTCGAGCAGCTGCGTGAGCACGCCGAGGGTGCGGGTGAGCGACGCCGCGCCATCTGCGAATGGACCCGTGAGCCCGAACCCCGGAAGGTCGAGCCGAATCACGCGCCGCTCTCCGCGGAGCGCCGCCGTCCATCCCTCCCACGTATGCAGGCTCGCGGCGGAGCCGTGCAGCAGGAGGAGCGGCTGCGGGTCGTCGCGCGGCCCTTCGTCGCGATAGTGGACCGCGGCCCCATCGAGTGTGATGAACTGCGAGGGGGCGGGGGCCCAGCGGGGGATGAGCGACTCCACCGGCCGGTCCGGGGCCCAGACCGACGCGACCGCGACACCGGCGAGCGCGACCACTACGGCGAGGATCGTGAGTCCAGTCTTCATTCCTGCAGTCTACCGAGCCATCTCCGGACGCGATATGGGAGGGTATCCCCGGCGTGTGTGTCCGTGAGGTGTCGGTGACGGGTGTGCCGTGGCGCGCTGCTCCGGCACGTTGTGCGGCTGATGGCTCCCGTGGCGGACTCCGGGGTCTCACCTCGCAAACGTCAACCATCGAGGTGCCACCGATGTCCGTCGTTCGCCCGCCCCTACGTACCCTGCTCCTGCTCTTCGGCCTGTCGGCCTCGCCCCTCCACGCGCAGGCGGCACCCTCCGGCGCGGCGGTGTTCAGCCGCTGTACGCCGTGTCACCAAGCCAATGGTGCCGGCATCCCCGGCGCGTTTCCACCACTCGCGGGATCGTCGTGGGTGACCGGGCCGGTCGATCGCCCCATCGCGATCCTGCTGCACGGGTTGCAGGGACCGCTCACGGTGAGTGGCGCGTCGTACAACGGCGTGATGTTGGCGTACGGCACGGGGGTCGCGATGACCGACGCCGAGCTCGCTGCGGTGCTGACCTACATCCGCACGAACTGGGGGAATCGCGCCACGCCGGTGACGGTGGCGGACATCGCCCGCGTCCGCGCGAAGACGAAGGGGCGCACGAAGCCGTTCAGTGAGGCGGAGCTGCTGGCGCTGCGCTGACGGGCACGGCGCGAGTCACGCACGCCGACGTCGGACCGGGGAGGCGCCGACGTCGGCGCCGTCACCCGACTCACCCCTCGTACAGATCCCGCACGAGCAACAGCTGCAGGTGCTCGCTGCTCTCGCTCTCGATTGCCTGCACCGAGAGGGGCAGGGACCCGTCGGGGCGCACCATCCCCTTCACCTCGTCATAGAGCGCGGCGGTGAAGTCGAGGACGTCGTCCCGCTTCCCGCTGATCCGCATCTGCGTCTGATAGACCGTGCGGATCGGCGGGTTCGACAGCGACACGTGCAGGCGCGCCGACGCGCGAGGGGTACGCGCGCGGATCTCCTGCTCAATCTCCTCGAGCTTCGCCGCGCGGAGCATGGCGGTGTTGCGGTCGATGGTCATGCTGGACGAACGCCGGCCCGGGGCGTCGAGGTTCCTCCCGACGGCCCGCCGGGCCCCGCCGTCTCGTGCGTGCTGAGGGCTAAGACCTTATTCGTCAACTGCTTAGGCCCCATAGACCTCGAAGATCCCTGCCGCCCCCATCCCCCCACCGATGCACATCGTCACCATCCCGAGGCCGCCCCCGTTTCGGCGGAGGTCGTGGATGAGCTGCACGGTGAGCTTCGCCCCGCTCGCTCCGAGCGGATGCCCCAGGGCGATCGCCCCACCGTTCACATTGAGCTTCTGCTCGTCGAGCTCGAGGTCGTGGATCACCGCGAGGGCCTGTGCGGCGAAGGCCTCGTTCAACTCGATGCGATCGAGATCGCGGAGCTGGATCCCGGCGCGGACGAGCGCCTTCGGCACCGCGGCCACGGGGCCGATGCCCATGACGTCGGGCGCGACGCCGGCGGTCGCGAACGAGACGAAGCGCGCGAGCGGGGTGAGGCCGAGCTCCGTCGCGGTGGTGCGCGACATCAGCAGGACGCCGGCCGCGCCATCGGAGAGCGGGGACGCGTTGCCTGCGGTGACGGTCCCGCCCGGCTTGAACGCGGGCGGGAGCTTCGCAAGCCCCTCGAGCGTCGTGCCGGCGCGTACCAGCTCGTCCTGCGCGAACATCGTCGTCTCGACGATCCTGTTCGCCCCGTCATAGCGGACGCGCTCCACCTCGATCGGCACGATCTCGGACTTAAAGCGCCCAGCGGTCTGCGCCGCGGCCGCCCGCTGCTGCGACCTGAGGGCGAATCGATCCTGCGCCTCGCGTGTGATCCCCCAGCGCGCGGCGACCCGCTCCGCCGTGAACCCCATCCCGATGTTCTCCTCGACGAGTTCGGGATGTAACCGCGTGTGGTAGCCGGACATCGGGACGGCGCTCATCATCTCGACGCCGCCCGCGAGCACGACATCGTTCATCCCGCTCTTGATCGCCTGCGCGCCGAGCGCGATGGTCTGCAGCCCGCTCGAACAGAAGCGGTTCACGGTCATCCCGCTCACCTCCACCGGGAGCCCCGCGCGCAGCAACGCGAGCCGCGCGTGATTCAACCCTTGGCCCGCCTCGGGCATCGCGCAGCCCCAGATCACGTCATCGATCCGCTCGGCGGGGACGCGCGCGCGCCCGACCACTTCGCGAATCACCGCGGCGGAGAGATCCACCGGGTGGAGCGAGGCGAGCGTCCCATCGGCCTTCCCGCGTGCGACGGCGCTCCGCGCCGCGGACACGATCACCACATCGTCGTGCATCGTCGTCTGCTCCTGCCGCGGTCAGTTCCGCAGCGGCGTGCCGGTGGTCAGCATATGGGCGATGCGCGCCTGCGTCTCGGCGGTGCCGAGGAGCCGCAGGAAGGCATCGCGTTCGAGGTCGAGGAGGTCCTGCTCGGTCACGCGCCGCGCCGGTCCGTCGCCGCCGCAGAGCACCACGGCGATCTCGTGCCCGATGCGCACGTCGTGCGCGGAGGCGTGGCCCGCCTCGCGGAACGACCAGAGCGCGTAGTCGAGGTTCGCGACCCCGGCGTTCCCCAACGCCGTCATCGTGCGCGGGAGGGGGGCGACGTAGTCGGAGGCGAGGTCGAGCACCCGCGCCTTGGCGTCGGCGATCAACGTGTCGCGGTTCATCGAGATGCGGTCCGCGTGCGGCCGCAGGAAGCCGAGGGTGCGCGCATCGTGTGCGGAGGTGCTCGTCTTGCCGAGCACAATCAACTGGAAGGCACGCTTCACTGCCTCGAAGGGATCGGCCCCTTCATACGCCTCAAGCGCCTTCGTGAAGCGGAAGGCGAGCTCCTTCGTGCCACATCCGCCGGGAATCAGCCCGACCCCGATCTCGACGAGCCCCATATACAGCTCCGCATGCGCCTGGATGCGATCGCAGTGGAGCGAGAGTTCGCAGCCCCCGCCGAAGGTGAGTCCGAATGGTGCGGCGACCACCGGCACGGGCGCGGTCCGGAACGACATCACCATCGACTGGAAGCGTTGACAGAGCGTCTCGACGGCGGCCCAGTCGCCGCCCTGCACGAGCTGGCTGACCCCCATCAGGTTGGCGCCAGCGGTGAAGGTCCGCGGGTCGTCGTTGCCCACCACGACACCGTGCCACGGTCCGGACGTCGCGGTCTCGAGTGCGTGCGCGGCCATCTCCATGACGCCGGGGCCGAGGGTGTTCATCTTCCCGCAGAACTCGAGGCCGAGCACCCCGTCGCCGAGGTCGACGAGCCGCGCCTCGGGATTCTCGCGCAGCACGCGTCCCTGGCGGCGGAGCCGCGCGAGTGAGAGCTGTCCGGGGATCGCGGGTACCGGGATGCGCGTCGGGCCGTCGAGCGCGGGGATCGTGTCGTGCGCATCCGCATCCGCGTAGAACGACGCGCCGGCGCGCGCGAGCAGCGGCGGCACTGGACGTCCCGCGGTCGTCATCGCGGCGCGCAGCGCGTCGAGCCCGAGCGCATCCATCGCGCGGAACGGGCCCAGCTCCCAACCGTAACCCCACTCCATCGCGCGGTCGATCGCCGCGAGATCGTAGGCGAGCGTTCCCGCGAGGGTGCAGGCGTAGCCGAACTGTTCGACGAGGAGGTCGCGGAGGAAGGCGCCGTGCGCGCCTGGCAGCGTGAGCACCTGCGCGAGTCGCGCCGCCGCGGGTCGCCGGAGCAACGCGTCGATCTCCGGCGTCGTGAAGCGGCCCATGTCGCGATACTCGCCCGTGGTCCAGTCGAGGGCGAGGATCGACTTCCCGGTCTTCTGATAGAAGCCGGCGCGCGTCTTGTCGCCGAGCCGGCCGGCCGCGACGAGGTCGTGCACGAAGGGCTGGAGCGTGAAGTCCTCGCGGGTGGTGGCGGCGAGGCCGGCACTCACATGCACGAGGACATCGAGGCCGGAGAGGTCACCGGTGCGGAAGGTGGCCGTCTTCGCGCGTCCGATCAGGGCGCCGGTCAGGGTGTCCACCTCGGGGATGGTGAGTCCGTGCTGCACCATCAGCCGCGCGGCGACGACCATTCCGTGCACGCCGAGCCGGTTGGCGACGAAACCCGGCACATCCTTCGCCGTCACGATCCCCTTGCCGAGGATACGCTCCTGGAAGGTGCGCATCGTCTCGAACACCGCCGGTGAGGTCTCGGGCGTCGGGATGAGCTCGAGGAGATGCATGTACCGCGGCGGATTGAAGTAGTGCGTCCCGAGGAAGCGCTCTCGGAATCGAGGCGAGCGGCCCTCAAGGAGAATCGCCATCGGGATTCCCGAGGTGTTCGAGGTGACGATCGCGTCGGGGGCGATCGTCTCGAGCCGCGCGAAGAGCGCCTGCTTCGGCGCGGGCTGCTCGATAATCGCCTCGAGGATCCAGTCGCAGTCCGCGAGGCGCTCGAGGTCGTCGGCGGTGTTGCCGATGGTGATCCGCGCGGCGGCACTCGGCTCCAGGAACGCCGCGGGCTTCGCCTTTCGCTGCCGTTCGAGGCCGTCGCGCGCGGGCTTCGACCGGTCGGGGGAGGCGGGGTCGTCCGCGCCGGGCATGTCGAGCAGGACGACAGGGAGGCCGACCGAGGCGGCGAGCGCGGCGATGCCCGCGCCCATCGTCCCGGCGCCGATGATGCCGACTTTGGAGATTCGCATGCCGCGAAGGTAGCTTGCCGCCATGCCGCCTCGCCACGCGCGCGCTGTCGCCCACCTCCGCGCCGCCGACCCCGTCCTCCGGGACTGGATCGACCACGAGGGCCCCTGCCGCTTCCGGGTCCACGCCGAGGGGTCGCACTTCGACCACATCGCGCGGTCCATCGTCTTCCAGCAGCTCTCGACCGCGGCCGCCACGACCATCTACAAGCGGTTCGTCGAGCGCTTCGGTGGCACCGCACCGACGCCGCGTCAGCTGCTGCGTGCCCCGGAGCAGACGCTCCGCGAGGTCGGGCTCTCCGGTCGGAAGGTCGAGTACCTCCGCGACCTCGCGACGCAGGCGCTCTCGCCCCGCTCACCGATTCATCGCCTGCATGAGATGACCGACGATGAGGTGATGACCCACCTCACGGCGCTCCGCGGCATCGGCGTCTGGACCACCCAGATGGTCCTGATGTTCCGGCTGGGGCGGCTCGACATCCTCCCGACCGCCGACCTCGTCATCCAGAAGGGCGTGAAGATCCTCTACGGCCTCCGCATGATGCCGACCCCCGAGCGCCTCGAGCGCATCGGGAAGCCGTGGGCACCGTACCGGACCATCGCGTGTTGGTACATCTGGCGTGTGGTGGATCAGTCCGACGAATGGTGAGCCGATGACGACGGTGGTGCGGTTGGGCGGCGGCGAGACGGAGGTGGTGGCGCGGTCGGCGATGCCGGTGTCCGCGCAGGCGTTGTTCGACTGGCATGAGCGGGCGGGTGCCTTCGAGCGGCTGACGCCGAGCTGGATGCCCGCGCGCGTGCTCGCCCGTTCGGGTGGAATCCACGACGGCGCGACGGTCTCGCTCGCGGTGCCGCTTGGCCCGCTCTCCCTCCGCTGGGACGTGCGGCACGAGGGGTACACGCCCGGCCGCGGCTTCCGCGACGTGCAGACGCGCGGGCCGTTCGCCGCCTGGACGCATCACCACGGGATGGAGCCGGCCACCGACGGCACGAGCGTGCTCGAGGACCGCATCCGGTATCGTCTCCCGCTCGGGGCGCTCGCTGACCTCGTCGCCGGGCGATTCGCCGCCGGTGAACTCACGCGCCTCCTCCGCTGGCGGCACGCCCTCACCGCGGGCGACCTCGCGCGCCATCAGAGGTTCGCGTCCCGCGGCCCGCGCCGCATCGCCATCACCGGCGCGAGTGGCTTCGTCGGGGCGGCGCTCGTCCCCTTCCTCACCACCGGTGGCCACGAGGTGCGTGGCATCGGCCGCGGGGCGGGCGCCGACATCCGGTGGGATCCGACGCGCGGTACGCTCGACGCGACGCGTCTGGAGGGCGTCGATGCCGTGATCCATCTGGCCGGCGAGAACGTCGGCGCGCGGTGGACCGCGGCGCGACGGCGCGCGATCGTCGAGAGTCGAGTGCGCGGCACGCGACTTCTCGCCGAGGCGTGTGCGCGACTCACGGTGAAACCGGAGGTACTCGTCTCCGCCAGCGCCATCGGCATCTACGGCGTGCGTGGCGACGAATGGCTCGATGAGTCGAGTGCGCTCGGCGACGATTTCCTCGCCGAGGTCGGGCAGGCGTGGGAGGCCGCGACGGCGCCGGCCCGCGATGCGGGGATCCGCGTCGTCCACCTGCGCATCGGCATCGTGCTCAACCCGGCCGGCGGCGCGCTCGGCAAGATGCGCCTGCCGTTCCAGCTCGGCGTGGGTGGACGCCTCGGGAGCGGACGGCAGTGGATGAGCTGGATCTCCCGCGAGGACCTTGTCGGCGCGATCCATCACGCGCTCCAGACGCCCTCACTGCACGGGCCGGTGAATGCCGTCGCGCCCACACCGGTGACGAATGCCGAGTTCACACGCGTGCTGGCGCGGGTACTCCGTCGACCCGCGATCGCCCCAGTGCCGGCCGTCGCGCTGCGGGCGCTCTTCGGCGAGATGGCGCAGGGGACGGTACTGGCGAGTCAGCGCGTACGGCCCACGGCGCTCGAGGCATCGGGCTTCCAGTTCCTGCACCCGACCCTCGAGAAAGCGCTGCGGTTCGAGCTCGGGCGCGGTTGAGCGCTCACCCCAACGCGGGGTGTTTTGTGTGGAAGTCCGTCGCCCGCTGATACGCGTGTGCCACGCGCAGCAGCGCCTCCTCGCCGAAGAGTCGCCCCAGGAAGGTGAGTGAGACGGGCGTCCCGTCCGCGCGGAATCCGTGCGGGAGGATCACAGCGGGATGGCCCGTCAGGTTCGTCGCGGTGAGCTGCGCTCCACCGTTCGTCGGCGTCACGATCACATCCACCGACTGCATCAGCGCATCCCACGCGCGGATGGCGAGTGTGCGCGCCCGATTCGCGTTGATGTAATCCACGGCGGGGATGAAGCGGCTCGTGCGGAAGGTGTTCGGCCACGCGCCGGTGTTCTGCTGCGCCATCTCGCGCACGCGCCCGCTCCGCGTGAGCTCGTCGAACGCGGCCCCCGCCTCCGCCGTGAGGATGATCCGCATCGCGTCGTAGTCAAACGTCGGGAGTTCCACCGGGATCAATTCGAGCCCCAGGCCGCGGAGCACCTGCAGTGCGGCATCGTCGAACGGTTTGGTGGGATGTCGATCGATCGGGGCGTCGAACGCTGATTGCACCACACCGACGCGGAGTCCGCGGAGCGGCGCGTTCCCGTCCCAGTTGAAGGGCGCGGCATGCACCGTCTGGTCGGCGCCATCGGGGCCGTGGAGCGCGCTGAAGACGAGCGCGCAGTCCTCGACGGAGCGACACATCGGCCCGAGTTTGTCCATCGACCAGCTGAGTGCCATCGCGCCGGTGCGCGGCACACGGCCGAACGTGGGCCGCAGTCCGGTCACGCCATTGCGCGTGCTCGGCGAGGAAATGGAGCCGAGCGTCTCCGACCCGATCGAGAAGCCGACACACCCGGCGGCGGTCGCCGAGCCGGGGCCGGCGGACGACCCCGACGCACCCTGGTCGAGCTTCCACGGATTGCGTGTCATCCCGCCGTACCAGCGATCCCCCTGCGCCAGCTCACCGAGGGTGAGTTTGGCGATGAGCACCGCACCCGCTGCGTCGAGCCGTTGCACGACCGTCGCGTCGGTCTCGAAGCGCTGTGTGCGGTAGGGCGCCGTGCCCCAGGTCGTCGGATAGTCGCGGACCGCGAGAAGATCCTTCGCGCCCCACGGGATGCCGTGTAGCGGTCCGCGGTAGCGTCCCGCGCGGATCTCGCGGTCGGCTGCCGCCGCCTGGGTCATCGCGCGCTCGCGTGTGAGGGTCGTGACGCAGAGGAGCTGCGGGTCGAGCCGCTCAAGCCGCGCGAGGTACATCGTGGCCAGTTCGGTGCTGCTCACCTCGCGGCGCCGCACGAGGTCGGCGAGGGTGGTGAGCGGTGCGAAGGCGAGGTCCTCGAGTGCGGCGGGTCGTGGACGCGCGGACTGGCGTGACGCGACGATCGGGCGCTGCGGACCGGTGGGGACGGCGTCGGCGCGCGGCAGCGGTGAGAAGAGCAGTGCCGGCGCAACGGCGTTCTCCAGCGGGATGCGGTGCAGGGCGTCGAGTTGACGCGTCTGTCGGCCGAGTCCTTCGAGCATCTGCGCTCGTTCCTCGGCGGTGAAGGTCACACCGGCGACTTCGGCCGCCGCGACAATTGTCGCGTCGGAAAGATCGGCGCCGGTGGCGAGCTTCGCCCAGAGTACGCCGGGGAAGAGGGTAGCCGTGCCGCCGAGGGCGCCGAGTCGGGCGAGGAAGTCGCGGCGGTCGTCGCCGGTTGGAGTCGGTGCGGTCATCGCGGTGCTCGGGGAGGAGTCGGTGCGGGGATGTATGCCGATGCTGTGGCGGCGCAGCGCGCCGGGACCGCGAATGTGTCGCCAGTGCGGGCGACGTCGGAAGCCCTGGCCGGCTCGGCTAGATTCCCGGAGCGCGTTTCGAGCGGTCCCTCGTCATCTCACCCGGTGCCTCGCGCCGTTGGAGTCCCCGTGCCCCTCGTTCCCTTCGCCGACCTTCCTGATGACGCCCGCTGCTGGGTCTTCGCCGCTGCGGCGCCGCTGGATGAGGTCGATACCCCGAGGCTTCTCGGGGCCGTCGATGGCTTCCTGCTGACCTGGCAGGCGCACGGGGCGCCGCTCACCTGTGGTCGTGAGTTCCGCGACGAGCACTTTCTCGTGATTGGCGTCGACGAGCGCGCGGCCGATGCCTCGGGGTGTTCAATTGACGGCCTCTTCCGGATCCTCCAGGGGATGGAGGACGGGATCGGCACATCTATGGTTGTGGGGGGACGCGTCCACTTCCGCGGGGCCGAGGGGATGGTCTTCGGCTGTAGCCGCGCCGAGTTCGAGGCGCTGGCGGTGGAGGGGGAGGTGACGGGCGAGACCGTGGTGTTCGACACCACGGTCATGACTGTGGGGGCCTACCGAACCGGTTTCGAGCGTCTGGCGCAGCAGTCGTGGCAGGCGGCCCTCCTGCCGCGGGGTTGATTGGCCTGCGAATCTGAATAACGGTTGGGGGCCTCGTCCTTGGGTGCGAACCGGAATCCGCTACCGTCGGTTCCGGCGCTCTACCCCACGTGGGCCCCCCGGGTTCCCACGGCTGTCTTGCGGGATTTGCGAATGCGTGGCACATTCGTCCACCCCTCCCCCGTTCCCGGGGGCGGCCGGTTCGCACCGGCGTGCGAGCCGTCTCTTGATGTGACCGTCGTCACATCGGAGCTCTACACTCTGTCGGAGGATGTGCTCGTGATCCGATCCCGCAGTGGCAGTCCCCTTCGGTGGCTGCGTCGCATGGCGGCGGTGCTGGGCCTAGTGGCCCCGGCCGCCCTTGTGGCGCAGGGGCGCACGTCGACCGTGGAAGGCACGGTCCGCGACGCCGCCACCAACCGTCCCCTCGAGTCGGTGCAGGTCTTCGTCGTCGGCACGACGAACGGCGCCGTCACCAACGCCCAGGGGCAGTATCGCCTCGTCATCCCGAACGTGACCGCGGAGTTCCGCACGGAGATTCGTGCGCGGACCATCGGGTACGCGCAGGTGACCAAGGCGGCGAACCTGGTCCCCGACCAGGTGGTGAAGGTGGACTTCGCGCTCGCCCAGTCGTCCCTGCAGCTCGACCAGGTCGTCGTGACCGGGTCCGGCCAGGCGACCGAGGTGAAGAAGCTCGGGAACACGGTCGCGATCGTGAAGCCGCCGCAGGACATGCCGATGTCGGACGTGTCCAACATCCTCCAGGGCCGTGAGCCCGGCCTCGTCGGTCTCCCCTCGGGCGGCCTGACGGGGGAGGGCGCGAAGATCCGCATCCGCGGCAACTCGTCGCTCTCGCAGTCCAACGAGCCGATCATCTTCGTCGACGGCATCCGCATCAACTCCGGCGGTGGCCAGGCGGCGAACGGCAACGTCGGGTCGTCGCGTCTCGACGACTTCGACCCCGCCTCGATCGAGCGCGTCGAGGTGCTGAAGGGCGCGGCCGCCGCGCCCCTCTACGGCACCGAGGCGTCCAACGGCGTGATTCAGATCTTCACCAAGCGCGGCAACGCCGGCGCGCCGCGGTGGAACATCTCGCTGCAGCAGGAGTCGATCCAGATGGCGGATCGCATCGCCCCGAATTCCTTCTACGTGAAGACGCAGGGCCGCGCCGACACGCTCGCGCCGCTCCTCGGCTACACGCCGGTGCCCTTCCAGGTGTATGAGGAGCCGATCTTCCGCGACAATCTCGTGGAGGCCGGCAGCGGCACGACGATCACCGCGCAGGTGCAGGGCGGGTCGCCGACGGTGACCTACTTCGCCAGCATCCGCAACCAGAACGAGGACGGCCCCTTCGGCAACGCCGCGTTCGGCCCGTCGGATGACGTCGCGCGCCGTCAGCAGGCCACGGTGAACCTGCAGCTGATCCCGACGTCGAAGCTCCGCCTCGGGCTCCGCACCTCGTACACCAATTCGTTCCTCCGCAGCCCGGAGGCGAACAACAACATCTACGGCTCCAACTCCCTCGCCTACATGGCGCGTCCGGAGTTCGCCAACTGCAACGCCTCGACGGTGGCGGGCCGGTTCCGCTGCTCGGCCGCGGGCAACCCCTTCGGCAACCAGGCCTTCATGACGGTCCGGGAGTCGATGCAGCAGGTGAATGACCAGTCCGTCGGCCGCTTCGCCGGCGCGATGGATATGCAGTACACGCCGTTCGATGGGCTGAACCTCTCGCTCACCGGCGGCTACGACTTCACCTCGCAGTCCGACATCGGCTTCTCGCCCTTCGGGTACAACGTCGACCTCTTCACCGCGCAGACGCCCGACGGCGCGCGCTACGTGCGCGGTGAGCGGCAGGGCGTGATCACCGTCGACGCCAAGGCGGCGTGGAACAAGGCGATCAACGATGACTTCGAGTCCTCGTTCGTCGCCGGTCTCCAGGTCTTCAACAACCGCACGAGCGCCGTCTCGGCCAGCGCCACGAACTTCCCGGGCCCCGGCATCGAGGTGGTGGGCGCGGGCGGTCTCAACCAGCAGGTCGGTGAGGGCTTCCTTACCTCAATCAACGGCGGCTACTTCGCGCAGGAGCAGCTCTCGTTCCGCGAGTACCTGACCGCCACGGTCGGCGGCCGCTACGACTTCTCGTCGGCCTTCGGCGCCGAGGCGCCTGGCGTCTTCTATCCGAAGATGTCGGTCTCGTACGTGGTGTCCGACCACGCGGCGGCGCAGGCCAAGATGCCGAGCTGGCTCTCAACGCTCCGCCTCCGCGGCGCCTGGGGTCAGTCGGGTCGTCAGCCGGGCGCGTTCGACAAGTTCACGACCTTCTCGCCGCTCGCCTCCGAGCTCGGCGCCGGCCTCGTGCCCGCCAACCTCGGCAACCCGGCCCTCAAGCCGGAGATCTCGACCGAGACGGAGTTCGGCTTCGAGGCGGGGATCCTCGACAACCGCGTCGCCATCGAGTTCACCTCGTGGCAGCGGCAGGTCAACGACCTCCTCGTCGCGCAGCAGTTCCCGGTCTCGGGCGGCTTCCGCGCGACGCAGCTCAACAACATCGGGTCGATGTCGGCGAACGGCCTCGAGATGGGGGTGAAGTGGTTCGCCATGCAGGGGCAGAAGGTCTCCGCGGATCTCTTCTTCAACGCCGCCTACCTGAAGCAGACGCTGACCGACCTCGGCGGCGCGCCGCCGCTCAAGATCGGCTACATCCGCTACCGCGGCTTCCTGAAGGAGGGGTACCCCCTCGGCTCGCTCTTCTCGCCGCGCCTCGCGGAGGTCTGCCCGGCCGGTGGGGCCCGCACGAACAGCGCGGGCGGCACCATCGCCTGCTACGACCCGGCGACGCAGCTCCCGATCAACTTCAACGGGCAGGGCACTCCGGCGACGCTCGACCAGCTCCGGACCTACCTCGCCACGCCGCGTGACCTGAAGAACTCGGGCGTCCAGAGCGCGCTGCGGCCGCTCCTCGCCGACTTCGACGGCAACCGCAACACCGGCGAGCAGTTCGTCGGCGATGTGATCCCTGACTGGACCGGCTCCTTCGGCTTCAACGCGAAGATCGGCACCAGCTGGCGCGTCGCGACGCTGTTCGAGTACAAGACGGGCTTCTATATCCAGAACCTCACCGACGGCTTCCGGATGTCGCAGCACCCGTCGATCGGCTCGAACCGTCGCGAGTGGTCGGAGATCGAGTCGACGCTCAACAACCCGGCCACCTCGGTGGACGACAAGCTCGCCGCCGTCAGCGATTACGTCTTCCAGTACCGCCGGCTCCTCGAGCCGGGGCTCCACCAGCACCAGAAGGGTGACTTCACGCGGCTCCGCGAGCTCAGCGTGACCTGGACCGCACCGGAGGCGATTGCCAGCCGGCTCGGCGCCAAGTCCTTCTCGGTGACGGCCTCGGGCCGGAACCTGTTCCTCTGGACCAAGTACCCCGGGCTCGACCCGGAGGCGAACGCCATCGGCCGCGGCATCGGCTCGGCGCTCGACCAGAACTTCCTCGACAGCGTCGACGCGTTCGGGATTCCGATCCCGCGCCGCTTCTCGCTGGCGTTCAACTACGGCTTCTAACCCATCCGAGGACTACCACACATGCGACAGATGACCAGCATGCGTCGGCTCGGGTCGAAGAGCCGCCTCCTTGGCGTCGCCCTCGCGGCAGCGCTCCTCCCGGCCGCGTGCGCGAATCCGTTCGACACCGACGTGGAGAACCCCAACGCGGTGGTCGAGGAGGCGCTCGGCGATCCGGCCGGCGCGACGACCCTGGTGAACGGCCTGGGCGGCTCGGTGACGCGCGCCCTGACCGGCATCTACGGTCCGTACCACACCGCCACGGACGAGCTGACCTGGGTCGGCTCCCGTGAGTTCTGGAAGCTGCTCGACGACGGCGATATCTCCGATCCGGTCAACGAGTACACGGACGGGGCCTTCCCCTTCGTGACCGAGGCCCGCTGGCTCGCCGACTTCACGATCGCGCGTGTCGCCAGCTTCGACGCGGACGGGACCCTGCGTAACCGCAAGGACCTCGCCCGCGCGAACATCTACGGCGCCGTGATCTACACGACGATTGGCGACATGTTCGAGGACTTCGTCGTGGCCTCCGACCGCACCGTCGCGGCTGCCCCGGTGGGGGCGGCCAACATGGGCGCGATGTATGACTCGGCCATCACGATGGCGACCCGTGCGCTCACCATCGCGCAGGCCACCAGCGACGCTGAGCTCCAGCGGCAGGCCCTCGGCCTCCGGGCCCGCGCCCGGCATGCCAAGGCGGCCCGCGCGATCACCAAGGCGGGCGCCGGTGCCCCCGCCAACCCGCTCGTCAACGATGCGGGCGCCACCGCCGATGCGACGGCCGCCCTCGCGCTGATGACGACGTCGTATCGCTTCCGGCTCACGCCGACGGCGAACAACCTCGCCGGCATCAATGTCGGCTTCGAGATGAACAACCGCGGTGAGCTCCGCGCCGGCAACGACTTCGTGAACGCCGACCCGACGCGTCCGATCGTCCCGGCCGCCGGTCTCGCCGGCATCAAGATGAACGACCCGGTCACCGGGGTCGCCAGCACGACGGTCGCCAACGCGATCGACGCCTGCTGCCGCCCGGCGGTCGCCAACAACGTGCCGATGACGCAGGTCTCGGCCCGTGAGATGATGCTCATCATCGCCGAGGCGAACCTCGCCGCCGGGAACGACGCCGGCTTCCTGACGCAGATCAACGCGTCCCGCGCCGTCGATGCCCTCCCGCCCTACGCCGCTGTGACGGGCAACGGGCGCGCGCAGCTGGAGTACGAGCGGAAGGTCCAGCTCTTCCTTCAGGGTCGTCGCCTGATGGACCTGTACCGCTTCGGCTCCGCCGATTCGCGGTGGCTCACCTCGTCCACCACCGGCGTCCGCGGCAAGTGCCTCCTGCCGATCAGCTACATCGAGCGCCTGACCAACGTCGACGCGCCGCAGCCGAACAACGAGCGGAAGTGCAACTGATCCGCTGACCGTTGCGCAGGACCCCGCGGGCCGTGACCTTCTGGTCACAGCCCGCGGTGTATTCAGTCGTGTCCACCGCGAGGCACCGCGCCTGACCTGCTGGCTGATGTGCCACCTCCCGTCTCACCGACCGCTCTGCCCCCCGATGCGCTTACGCTCTCTTCTCCTTCTCGCGGGCACCCTCTCGGGTTGCTATGACCTGAAGCCGATCGCCGTGACACCCACGGCGTTCGGCGCCTCCGTCCCGGTGGGGCGCACCGTCGAGGCGGTTCTCAGCGAGGCGGGGACCGCCGCGCTCACTGCCCGCGTCGGACCGGGGGCCGGCACCCTCCTCGGCACCGTGACTCGCTTCACGACCGATACGGTCGAGATCGCGCTCACCGAGGTCCGGACCCGCGCCGGACTCGCCTACTTCCTGCAGGGGGCAGTCATCCCGGTCGGCCGAAACGACCTGGCCCAGCTCCGCGTCCGCGAACTGAACCGGCCACGCACCGCCATCGCCACGGCACTTGGCGTCACGGCGGCGGGTTGGATCATCTACGGCGTCCGATTCGGGGGTGGTGGACAGCCCGAGCCGGGCGGCGGTGGCGGCACACCGGCGCTCACGCCCCCCTGATCCGCCCCGACCGGCACGACGCACTGCCGTCGTGCAACCGGATGTTGCAGTCGGCCCCCCACTCGATCGCTCCCCGCCACCCGACGCCCCCGATGCGCCAGCCCATCCGCCGTCTTGTCGCCCTGCCGGTCTTCCTGATCGGCCTCTCCAGCCTCGCCGCGGCACAGCCTCGCCCCGCCACGGCGACCACGGTGAGCAGCCCTGACACCGCCGCGCTCCGCGGCCTCCGCACCCGGATGCTCGGACCCTACCGCGGCGGCCGCTCCTCGGCCGTCACCGGGATTCCGAGCGCGCCAAACACCTACCTGATGGGAACCACCGGGGGCGGTGTCTGGCGCACCGATGACGCGGGCAACAGCTGGACGAACATCTCCGACGGCTACTTCGGCGGCTCCATCGGTGCGGTCGTCGTCGCGCCCAGCGATCCGAATGTCATCTATGTGGGCGAGGGATCCGCGGAGGTCCGTGGCAATTCGTCGATGGGCCGCGGCGCCTGGCGCTCCACCGATGCCGGACGCACCTGGCGCTCGATCGGCCTGCGTAACGCGGGGCAGATCGGGCGGATGGTGGTTCACCCCACCGATGCCGACGTCGCCTTCGCGGCGGTGCTCGGCCGCCCGTTCGGCCGGAGCGCCGACCGCGGGATCTACCGCACCACCGACGGTGGCGCGAACTGGAAGAAGATCCTCTACCTCAACGACAGCACGGGCGCCTCGGACATCGCGATGAACCCGCGGAACCCGCGGATCCTCTACGCGGCGATGTGGCGCGCCGAGCGGAAGCCGTGGACGATGATCTCGGGGTCGTCGGAAGGTGGCATCTGGAAGTCGGTCGATGGCGGTGAGAGCTGGCAGAAGCTAGGCGGCGGGCTCCCGACTGGGCTCACCGGGAAGATCGGCGTCACCGTCTCGCCGGCGAACCCGGACCGCGTTTGGGCGATCATCGAGGCGGAGCCGGCAGGAGGCGTGTACCGCTCCGATGACGGCGGGGCGACCTGGATCCGGACGAACAGCGAGAACAAGCTCCGCCAGCGTGCCTGGTACTACACCCACGTCGTGGCCGATCCGCAGGAGGAGCATGTCGTCTACGCGCTCAACACCTCCCTGTACCGCTCGATCGACGGCGGCGTGACCTTCACCGAGATCCCCGTCCCGCATGGCGACACGCACGATCTCTGGATCAACCCGCTCGACAAGCGCCTGATGATCATCGGCGACGACGGCGGCGCGCAGGTCTCGCTCAACCGCGGGCGCACCTGGTCGACGTACTTCAACCAGCCGACCGCTGAGCTGTACGATGTCATCACCGACGTCGCTTTCCCGTACCGGGTCTACTCGGCGCAGCAGGACAACACGACCATCAGCGTGCCGTCGTGGTCGTCGTCGAACACGGTGCATCCCTTCCAGGACTATGCGTACGCCTCGGGGTGCGAGACTGGCCCCGTCGCGCTCAATCCGAAGGACCCGGCGGTGATCTGGGGTGGGTGCTACGGCGGCGCGATCAACCGGTGGGACACGCGCACCGACGAGCGCCGGAACGTGGTGGCGTACCCGGAACTCCAGCTCGGCCAGGCCGCCAAGGACCTGCAGTACCGCTTCCAGTGGGTCGCACCGATTCTTGTCTCGCGGCACGACCCGAACGTCGTCTACCATGGCGCGCAGTACGTCCTCCGCACCCGCGACGGCGGCACGACGTGGGAGCGGATGTCCCCCGACCTGACGACGCAGACCAAGGCGCATCTCGAGGCCTCGGGCGGACCGATCAACAACGACATCACCGGTGTCGAGATCTTCAATACCGTCTTCGCGCTCGCCGAGGACCGCACCTACGCCTCGGTGCTCTGGGCCGGGACCGATGATGGGCGCGTGCACGTGACGCGTGACGCGGGCCGCACCTGGAGCGAGGTAACGCCGCCGGGGATGCCGACCTTCGGCACCGTCGAGGAGATCGTCGTCTCCGCGCACGCGCCGAACCGGGTGTACGTGGCCGCGCAGGCCTACCGGATGGATGACTTCAAGCCGTATGCGTGGCGCTCTGACGACGGGGGTCGCACCTGGGTGAAGCTCACCGAGAACTCCGGGATCCCCGCCGACCATCCGATCCGGTCGTTCGCCGAGGATCCGAAGGTCCCGTCGCTCCTCTACGCGGGGACCGAGTACGGGCTGTATGTGTCATTCGACGCGGGGAAGTCGTGGCAGCGCTTCCCCTCGAAGCTGCCGATCACGCCGATCGCCGACCTCGACGCGCGCGAGGATGACCTCGTGATGTCGACACAGGGGCGCTCGGTCTGGATCGTCGACGACATCAGCCCGCTCCGCGAGCTCTCGGCCGGCGTCACGGGGGCCGCGGCGCATCTGTTCACCCCCGCGCCCGCGGTGCGCGTGCAGAAGGGCACCGATCCGTTCGATCCGCAGCCCGGCCTCCCCGACCAGCCCGATAACGGTGCCATCCTGCACTACTGGCTCGGGAGCGCGGCGACCGCACCGGTCACCATCGAGATCCGTGATGCGCAGCAGCGCGTCGTGCGCCGCCTCACCTCAGACAGTGTGACCTCGCGCGCGCAGCGGACGATGCGGCTCCCGGTGGCGCGCGGGATGCATCGTGTGACGTGGGACCTCACCTATCCCGGACCGCAGTCGGTCGACGGGCAGGTGCTGTGGGGGTACACCGGTGGCGTGAAGGCACCGCCGGGCACCTACGAGGCCACGCTCACCGCCAACGGCGTGACGATGAAGCGCACCATCACCGTGCTTCCGGACCCGCGACTCCCGCAGATCACCGCCGCGGACTACGCGGCGCAGTTCCGGCTCGCGAGCGCGGTGCGCGACTCGATGGACGCGCTGCATCGCACGATGAAGGACCTGCGTGACGTCCGCGCGCAGATGGAGGCGCTGATGGCGGCCGCGAAGCGCGTGGGCGCCGAGTCGGCGTTGCAGGCGCAGGTGGACTCGCTCGCGGCCAAGATGCGGCGGCTCGAGGTCGGCTTCACGCAGACCCAGAGCCGGAGTGGGCAGGACCCTATCCGGTTCGCGGGGCAGCTCGACAATCAGTGGGCCGAGCTCTATGGCAATGTCACCGGGACCAACGGCTACATCTCCGGCGGACCCGAGGGACGGCCGACCGCCGCGGCCGCGGTGCGGCTCGAGGAGCTGGCGGGCCGCTGGGACCGGATGCGTCTCGTCTGGCAGGAGGTGGTGACGAAGGACCTGCCGGCCCTGAACGACAAGGCGAAGGCGCTCTCGATTGGTGGGATTGCGATTCCGGCACCGACGATCGTGCCCTGACCGAGCCCTCCTGAATGGCAGACGCCCCGCCGCGCATCGTGCGCGGCGGGGCGTCTTGCATCACGTGGAGCCTTCAGCGCACTGCCGGACCTCAGAATGGTTTCTCGAGGCTCTCCGACTGCGGCGTGAAGAGTTCAGCACCGGTCTCGGTGATGACCATATCGTCCTCGAGTCGGATGCCGAACTCACCCGGGATGTAGATCCCCGGTTCGTCGCTGAAGACCATCCCCGGCTCGAGGAGCCGCGTGTTGCCGCGGACGAGGTAGGGCCATTCGTGCCCGTCCATCCCCATGCCGTGGCCGACGCGATGCGAGAAGTACTTGTAGTCAGGGCCATAGCCCGCGTCGACAATCACCTTTCGCGCCGCCGCATCGACCGCCTCGCAGGGGAGGCCGGGGCGTGCAGTGCGCAGCGCCGCAGTCTGGGCGCGGAACTCGATCTCGAAGACGTCCTTCATCTTCTGCGTCGGCCTGCCGAGCACGAAGGTGCGCGAGATGTCGGAGCTGTACCCCTCGACCTTGCACCCGCCATCGATCAGAAGGATGCTCCCCTCACGGATGACCTGCGGGGTCGCCGAGCCGTGCGGGAGCGCGGAGAACTTCCCGACCTGCACGCCGGCGCTGCCGGAGTAGCCGAGCCGGCTGTGCGCCTGCGAGACCAGTCGACCGAACTCATCCTGGGTCATCCCCTCGCGGAGCGACTTCCACGCCGCCTCATACGCCTTGAGCGTCACCGCACTCGCGTGGCGCATCAGCGCGAGCTCGTGGGCGTCCTTTACCATCCGGCAGCCGGCGGTCACGGGGGTGCCGTCGACGACCTTCACCGCGGGGAGGTTCGTCACGCCGTAAGTGAACTGGAACCGGACCGTCTCCTCGCAGGCGATCGTCGCGGTGGTGAGGCCGCGCGCGCGGAGCGCGGTGGCGATCACCGCGTACGGGTCCTCGTGCTCCTCCCACGGGTAGACGTCGGCGGTCCCCTGCATCGGGCCGAGCGCGACCTGCTCCATCGCCCGCTCCTCCTCGAACTTCGGGGTCACGAGGAAGGGGCGGCCGGTGGCGGGGATGAAGGCGGCGAGGAGCCGCTCACTGTTCCCCCACTGAATCCCGGTGAAGTAGACCATCGAGGTCCCGCCGGCGAGCATCAGGGCGTCGATCCCCTGTTCGCGCATCAGCCGTCTCGCCTTCTCGATCCGCCCCTGTCGTTCCGTCACACTGATCGGCACCACGCCGTCGCGCATCGGGCGGAGCGCCTGAATGGCCGGCGGGAGCCCGGTGCCCTGCTGGAGGGACTCTGCCTCGGCGGCGAGCGCGTCGGTGGGGTGCGCCCCGAGCGCGACGGCCGCGCCGAGGGTGGAGGCGGAGGCGAGGAACTCGCGGCGGTTCGACATCGACTTTGGCTCCGGACGGGGAGGGGAGGGGCACCCCCGCCGGAGCGGAGGCCTAGAATACGCGGACGGAAAAGTACCGCTTGGGGTCGCGACGCACATCCACGATCAGCGTCCGCAGCTCCACGAGGAGCGAATCGGCGTTGCGATAGAGACGCGGGTCGTTCACGAGGAGCCCGATCGAGCCTTCCCCGCGTTCGATGCGTCCCATCACGGTATCGGCCTTGCCGATGGCCCCGCGGAGGTTGGCCTCCGAGGCGGCGAGCGCCTGCGACAGCGTCTCGAACCGCTCGGTCGCGAGCCGCAGGTTCCGTGAGGCCACGCGGCTCTCGGCGAGGATCTCTTCGAGCGCGCCCGTCGACGTGGCGGTGTCGACGCGCTGCATTGTGCGGCGGAGGGCGGCCGAGGAGGCGGCGACGTCGGCGAGGCCGGCGCGCGCCGTCACCGCGAGGGAGTCGAGATTCTGCGACTGCGCGCGGACGGCGCGGGCGAGGTCGCCAGAGAGGACGCTGAAGTTGCGGATCGACGCGCGAAGCTCGAGGGCGGCGGTGTCATTGAACGCGGTGCGCACCCGCTCCGCCACCGAGGCGACGTTCCCTGCGATGCCGCCGGCGACGGTCGTGAGTTGGGCGATGTCGGGGAGGACCGCGCCGGGGAGGGTCGCGCTCGGTGCGTCGCGGGTGTCCTCCACCTGCGCCACGACGTCGCGGTTCTCGGGGACGCCGGCGCGCGAGGTGATCATTGCCTGCCACTCGCCGAACAGGCTCGACGCCTGGAGCAGGACCACCGGATCCTCGGGGAGCGTCGTGGTCTGGTCGAACTCCATCTCTACCACCACCCAGTCCTTCGGGGCGAGGGCAATCTGTTTCACGCGGCCGGAGACGACGCCGCGGATCACGACCGCGTTCCCCACCTGGAGGCTGCCGATGTCGCGGAAGTGCGCTGAGACGGTATCGCGCTTGCGGCCGATCTCGGTCTGTTGGAGGAAGAGGGTCGAGGCGACGATCAGTCCCATCGTGAGGACGATGGAGAGGCCGACGAGCCAATCGTTCGAACGGGTCTTCACGGAGTCCTCCCGAGGAGCCAGATGACCGCCCAGAAGGCGTCGAGCACCAGGATCATGATGGCGGATTGCACGACCGCGTGCGTGGCGGCGCTCCCGACGCCCTGCGCGCCGCCGCGTGCGCGGAGGCCGTTCACGCACCCGAGCACGGAGACAGCGAATCCGAAACTGGCGGCCTTTACGAGGCCGTAGCGCACGTCGAACGTATCGAAGAAGAGCCGGGCGCCCTTCAGGAATTCGGTGGACGAGAGGTCGAGGAGGCCGAGGGAGGCGGCCCACCCCGCGCCGAGTCCGACGAACATCGCCACGCCAACGATCACGGGGAACATCACCACCCCTGCGAGGATGCGCGGGACCACGAGGTACGCCACCGGGTCGTAGGAGAGCGTCTCGAGCGCGTCGATCTGTTCGGTCACCCGCATCGTCCCGAGCTCGGCGGCGATGTTCGCCCCCACCCGGCCGGCGAGGGCGAGGCCGGTCAGGACCGGTGCGAGCTCCATCATCACCGTCTTTTGGACGAGGGTGCCGACGAGGTAGCGCGGGACCGCCCCCGTGAAGCTGTAGCTCGCGAGGAGGGCGAGGACGACGCCGGTGAAGAGGGCGATCATCGTCCCGATCGGGAGGGAGTCGACGCCCAGCTGGCGGGCTTGCAGCGAGAGGTTGGGCCACCAGGTGCGCACGTCGCGTGCGGATCGGACGGCCTCGGCGGTCAGTTTCCCCGCCGCGCCGAACGACTCGAGGGATTCCCGGGCCGCGCCGCCGATGATCTCGAGCACGTCCAGAAGCTACGCCTTGGCCGGGGCGGCGCCACAGAGGGAAGGCCTGACGCCGCGGTCGGGCCCCCCCGGTCGACGACCCGATTGGCCAGGCGCGGTCCAGATAACGATGCCGCCGACATCGCGGCCCTCGGAGCCACCGTGGCTATCTTTCACCAGACTCCCGCAGCGAGGCTCCGCTGGGCAAGCTGGTCGTACTGATGGTGACGGCGTTCCTGGATATGGTGGGGCTCCTGATGGTGCTCCCGCTGATGCCGTTCTACGCGCAGCGGTTCGTGGGGGAGGGGCCGCTCTGGCGGCTCTTCAACGCGCTGGGGATGGGGGGTGAGGGGGCGGTCATCGCGCTTCTGGTGTCCTCGTTCGCGGTCGCCCAGCTGGTCAGCGCTCCCTTCTGGGGCCGCGTGTCGGACCGCTTCGGACGGCGCCCCGCGTTGCTGGTGGGGATGGCCGCGAGCGGGATCGCCTACATCGGCTTCGCCTTTGCGAACTCGCTCGAGCTGCTCTTCCTCTCGCGGATCATTCAGGGGGCCGGCGGTGGCACCACCGGCGTCATTCAAGCCTACGTGGCCGACGCCACCGAGCCGAAGGATCGGGCGAAGACGCTCGGGTGGCTCTCTGCCGCCACGAACGCCGGCGTCGCGCTCGGCCCCGTGCTCGGGTCCGGGGCGGCTAAGCTCTTCGGCAACGCGGGGCCTGGGCTCGTGGCGTTCGGGCTCACGCTCGTGACGATGACCTTCGCGTTCCGCTACCTCACCGAGTCGAACGAGTATGCCGGGACCGCGGAGCACGCGCGGCCGAAGGTCCAGCGTTCTGGGACCGCGGTGCGGCGTGTCATCTCGCACCCGATGGAGCCGGCGTCGCGATTGATCTGGATGTACGCAGTCGGGATGGGGGCGTTCCAGGGGATGACGGCGATTCTCGCGCTCTTTTTGAATGCGCGGTTCCAGGTCGGCGTGGGGCAGATCGGGTGGGTCTTCACCTATATCGGAGTGATCTCCGTCGTCGCACGCGCGCTCGTGCTGGGCCCGGCGGTCGATCGATTCCGCGAGCCGCGCCTCTCCCGCATCGGGCAGACGCTGCTCGCGCTGGGATTGGGTGCGCTGCCGTTCACGACGAACTACATCACGCTCGCGCTGGCGGTGCTGCTCATCCCGCTCGGCACGGCGTTCACCTTCCCGTGTGTCACGGGGATGCTGTCACAGGTGATCCCGAATCACGAGCGCGGGCTGTATATGGGGGTGCAGCAGACGTTCGGGGGGATTGCGCGCGTGATCGGCCCGATCTGGGCGGGGTTCGCCTTCGATTATCTCGGGCAGGGCGTGCCGTTCTACACGGGGGCGGCGCTGGCGGCAGTTACGATCGGGCTCGGCTTGGGCATCGAGCAGCACATCCCCGCACCGACGAAAACTCCGGGCCGCTAACAACGTCGCTCGTACGGATGGGGTGCGCGACCGCTGGTGCCGACGCGCCCTCGCCATCCGCACCGCGTCCTCAGTCGATCGCCGGACGCGACGGCGCCTCGTACTCCCCCGTCTTCCCCGTCTTCGCCGGATGGCGCGACATGCTCGCGTCCTCGGTCTCGGTGATGAGCCGCACCCCGCGCTCGAAGAAGAGATAGTTGTACGCCCACTGCATCAGCACGCTGACCCGGTTGCGGAAGCCGACCAGGAACATCACGTGCACGAAGAGCCAGACGAACCAGGCGAGGTGACCGGCGAAGCGGAGCTTGCCGCCGAAGAACGACGCGACGGCCTTGTGGCGGCCGATCGTCGCGAGGTCGCCCTTGTTGAAGTAGCGGAACGGCCGCATCGGGGCGCCGGCGAGCTGTGCGAGGATGTTCGCGGCGGCGTGCTTCCCCATCTGCGTGGCCGCCGGCGCGACGGCAGGAATCTCGCTCCCGTCCGCGGCGCGCACCGATGCGGCATCCCCGATCACGAAGACGCGCGAGTCATCCGGGACGGTAAGCTCCGGGCCCACGATGGCGCGACCCGCCCCATCAAGCGGGACGTCGAGGGTCTGCAGCAGCGGTGATGCGGCGTTTCCCGCCGCCCAGAACACCGACTGTGAGCGGATCCGCTCGTCACCGATCTGCACGCCCTCCTCGTCGATGTGCGTGACGATCGCATTCGTGCGCACCTCCACACCCATCTGTACGAGGTCATCGTGCGCGCGCTGTGAGAGCTCCGGCGGGAAGGCCGGGAGGATGCGCGGACCGCCCTCGACGAGGATCACGCGCACGGTGGACGTGTCGATCCGTCGGAAATCGGGTCGGAACGCCACCGCGCACATCTCGGGGAGCACGCCCGCGAGCTCGACGCCTGTGGGGCCACCACCGACGATCACGTAGGTGAGCAGCGCCTGCCGCGCGGCGGGGTCGTCCTCCCACTCCGCCCGTTCGAACGCGAGCAGGAAGCGCTTCCGGATCCGTCGCGCGTCCTCGACGCTCTTGAGTCCCGGCGCCCACCGCTCCCACTCGGGATGCCCGAAGTAGGCGTGCCGCGTCCCAGGCGCGACAATCAGGTAGTCGTAGTGGATCGGGTCGCCCTCGCCGACCACGCGGATCGAACGATTGCGGCGATCGATCCGCTCGACGGTGCCGAGGAGGGTGGTGACGTTCTTCTGCCGCCGGAGCACCCAGCGGATGGGCGCGGTCACATCGCTCGGCGCGAGCGAGGTCGTGGCCACCTGATAGAGGAGCGGCTGGAAGAGGTGATGGTTCGTGCGGTCGATCAGCAGCACCTCGAGGTCGGGACGCGCGAGCGCGCGGGCGGCGTTCAGGCCCCCGAACCCGCCCCCGATGATCACGACCCGCGGCCGACCCATCCCCGCGACCTTACGCGCCGACGCGCGCGGCGCCCGAGGGGCGACGCGACCCGACCGACGCGACGGGAGACTCGAGCACCTCCGTCACGATCCGACCCTGCTCCTCCGCGTGCTCCGCCGGATACCCCTCGGCGGGGCTCGCCCGCTCGGGACGGCCGTAGTAGCGGATCACGAGCGCGTT
>JBMTAR010000003.1:0-29934 GCA_049428925.1 Gemmatimonadaceae bacterium | reverse complement strand
CAATCGTGAAGAGGAGCGGCGAGATCACCTGGTCGAGCACCTCGTCCGCGGGGAGGCGGAGCGCCGCGGCGCGGAGGGTCTGCTCCAGCGCATAGGCGTCGAAGCGCTCCACGGCCATCAGGGCGCTCGAGAGGAATCCTTCGACGGCCGGCCCGTCACCCGAAGGGGCCCGGTTCAGCTCGGCCTGGCGCTCATCGGCCTCGACGATCGCGAGGAGCTCGCGCTCCGCGAGGCGGGCGACCTGGCCGATCTGGCGCCCACCCTTGAGGGCACGAACCAGGAGACGGAGGCGATCGACGTCGGCGTCGGTGTAGTGCCGCTGTCCACCGGCCGACCGCACGGGGGCGACGGCGCCATACCTCTTCTCCCAGGCCCGGAGGAGGTCCGGGGTGAGCCCGGTCCGTTGCGCGACCACGCGCATCGGGTGAAGGATTGGGTCGTCACCAGTCTCAGTCATGGCGCTTAATTTCTGGACATTGATAGGTCGTGTCAAGGAATCCAGTAAAATCGCTTGGACAGGACCTGTGGAATCCCTAGAACTCGTCTAAGTATTTTCCTGCACGCCGGTCAACTCTGCCATCCCCTTCATCTGGAGCTCGTCATGCGCGGCATCATCGGACTCGTCGGACTTCTCGCCGTCACCTCGCTCGGGGCCCAGGCGCCGCGGCTCAGCGCCGCCCCCAGCACCCGGGCGACGGCGGTGGTCTCGCTCACCACGCCGCGCGTCGCGGGGCAGCCGGCTCCGACCCCGCTCTCGATCAAGATCGATTACGGCCAGCCGCACGCGCGTGGGCGCAACGTGCCGACGGAGCTCGGGACCGACGGGACGATCTGGCGCACGGGGGCGAATGCCTCGACGACGCTCACCACCGAGGTCGACCTCACAATCGGTGGGACCGCCGTGCCGAAGGGGAGCTACTCGCTCTACACGATCCGCGAGCGCGGCACCTACTACCTGATCATCAACCGCAACACAGGGCAGTGGGGGACCGAGTACGACGCGTCGAAGGATCTCGCGCGCGTGACGCTCACGGCGGCGACGCGGCCGGCGGCCCTCGAGTCGTTCCAGATCGCCCTCGTCCCGGCCGCTGACGCGCCGGCGCGCGGCGCGCTGACGCTCCTCTGGGGGACGCTCGCCCTCTCGACCGACTGGGCGGTCCGCTGACGGTTCAGGGCGTGCGGGCGCACCGGACCGGTGTGCCCACTCGCCCTGATGGACGAGGCGCTGCGCCTCAGAACGCGCGGCGGAAGGTGAGCGAGCCCGTCGTGTAGGCGTAGGCGCCGACCGCGGAAGCGGCGGCGCTGGTGCTCTTCCCGGCGAAGGCCTCCACCTGCCACCGCGCTCCGATACGGCGCGCGAGGCGCGCGTCGGCGTGCCACTGGGATTGGACCTGTGCGGTGTCGACCTGCTGGATCCCGGCGCCGCCGCTAAGGCCGGCGCTCCATCGCGTGCCCTCACGGCCCCACGCCGCCGTCACCTCGGCGGACGAGAAGGTCGCCGGCGCGAAATAGCCGTTGGTGAACCCCGCGCGGTTCGGCCGTTCGAAGGCGAACCCGGTCGCGAAGCCGCCGAGTGTGAGATTCGGCGTGACGCGGAGGCTGGCGCGCGCCCCCCAGTTCGCCCGCCGGTTGCCGTCGCTGTAATCGAACTGCCCCGTGGTGCCGGAGAGGCTGAGGGTGGGACGCGGGCGCCACTCGACGGTGACGTCCCCCTGCGTGATATCGAGGGCGAGCGGGGTGACGACGGCGATCTCGTCGAAGGGCCAGCGCGCGCCGGCCGCGGTCACGGAGAGCGTCGAGGTCAGGCGCACGATCGCACTCGCGCGCCCGGTCAGCACCTGCCGCGTGCCGCGCACGGGGTCGCCCGGCGCCTGTGCCGCGGTGATGCTCCGGGCACCGACCGCCGCCGAGACCGTGCCGCGCGGGATGGGGAAGGCGATCGACGCCTCGGCCATCCCGCGCGTCGCGCGACGCAGCGGGTCGGTCGCATCGAGGAAGCCGGCGGTGGCGCCCAGCCGGAGTCCATCGCCGACCAGCCGACGCCACCCGAGGGTCTGCCAGCGGTTCAGATTCCGCTCGCTGTCCTCGCTCCAGAAGCTGGCGGTCTCGAGCTTCGTCGCGCGCTGGATGCGCACGTTCTCCAGCAAGGTCCGCACCTCGGCGTTTGCGCTGTCGCGACTCGCCGCGCGCTCGGCCAGCTGGCTTGCGGTCCGCAGCCGACCCTGCCACAGGCGGATGCTGCCGAGACCCACGAGCGCCTGCAGGTCACCCGGCGTCTCCGCGAGGAGCGCCTCAAAGCCGCGCGCCCCACCGTCGAGGTCGCCCGACCAGGCTCGCACCTGCGCGAGGCCGAAGCGGGCCTCACGGTTCTCGGGGTCGAGTCGGCGCACGTCCTCGTAGCCACGCTGCGCCTCGGCGAGCCGCCCCGCCCACGAGAGGACCCGCGCGCGCGCGATGCGCGCCCGCAGCATCTCGGGGCCGGGGTTCGCGGCGATGACGGAGTCGTAGCGGACGATCGACGCGGTCCATCGCTGGTCCCACGAGAGGTACATCGCCTCGGTCAGCAGGAACTCCGGATCGTCGGGGACGCGCTCGCGTGCGGCCCGCAGGAGGACGAGGGCGGAGTCGATGTTCCGATTCCAGGCGAGGGTCTGGGCGACCCGGAAGTTCGCCCGCACCGAGTTGCGGTCCTCCGCCAGCGCGCGCCGATACGCCTGTGCCGCCTCATCGGTGCGACCGAGTTGCCAGAGCGAGTCACCGACCGCGACCTGCGCGTGGAGCGGACGCGCGCCGAGCGCACCCACGAGGGTCACCATGAGGGTCACCACGAGGGCGAAGGCGACGCCGTGGCGGCGGGCAGTGACGGGGGCGCGGCGAGAGCGAGGCATGGCGGAGAGGTGGCTCAGGGGGTGGCCCAGGCGCGCTGCAGCGCACCGTAGACCGGCTTGAGGTAGGTGTGCCATTCGGGGGTCTCCCAGGTCGGCCACGCCCACGGGGCGATGGCATCGAAGCGCAACACCCCTTCCGGCGAGCGCGCCGGCAGGCTCCAGCGGACCGCGGGCCCCGGCGACCACACGACAACGGCGGCCCGGATCCCTTCGGTTGTCTCCGTGGGGCGCGTCTCAGGGAGCGGGCCGTCCACGGCGGCATCGGTGAGCACCTGTCGTGAGGAGGGATCCCCCACGTTGAGGAGTCCCCACGGGATACGGACCTGCAACATCCCCGCAGCGGGGTCCATCCACCAGTCCGCCAGGGAGTTCTCCTCCGACCGGCCGAGGCGGAGGCGACCCTGGTTGAGGCCCGTCGCGCGAATGACTCTGCCGTCCCGTTGATAGCGGGGACGATTGGTCATCGTGTAGAGGCTGTCGAACGCGGCATCGCGTCGGGCGACGCTCCGCACGGGCCGTCGAAACGGGACACCCTGCTGCGGTCCACTCTGCACCAGCCGCGCGGGGGTGTACAGGTTGTACTCCGGGGTCACGCGGAGCTGCGCCTCGTCTGGCCCGTCGAACTCGAGCAGGAACTCGAAGCCGATGTTCGCCTCGAGCCCCGAGGTGGGAAGGAGGAACTCGCCGGCGTCGCCGCGGTGCGTGTCAAGCGCGATCTGGATGCGTTGGGTGCGCCAGTCGAAGCTCGCCCCCCGCCAGGCCGTCGCCTCCACGGCGAGGTACAGGAAGCCGGGGTCCGCCCCGAGGCGCAGGCGCGTCGAATCGCCCGCGCTCCGCATCACCACCGGGAGACGGCGCCAGGCCGCGGGGTCGCCGCCGAGCGTCGGCCCCTGCGCCGACCCCGGCCGGACCGCGAGGATGCCGTAGTGCTGCTCCGGGCTCATCATGTTGTGCCACTTCGGGGCACGCTCGGCGGGGCGCATGAACTCGGCGACGAGCCAGTTCGGCTTGAACCACTCGTCCATCCACGAGAAGACGATGGCGCCGGCAGCGCCCGACTCGCGGATCTCCTTCTCGAGCCGAACGACGATCTCCGCCTGCTGCGTCTCGTTCAGGCCGCCGTGGTGCCACCCCTGGGGCTGCAGGTGCGCGTTCCCTCGGCTCGACGGCACCCCGAACTCGGAGATGAGCAGCGGGATGCCGGCGTGGGCGCGCTTGAGGTCCTGCAGGTAGCCGAAGTAGTTCGACGGGCCGAGCGAGGACCGGGCGCGGCTGTAGTCCGGATCGTACAACATGAAATCCGGGAAGTACGGGTAGACGTGATAGCTCGCGAACCATCCCGCGAGGTTGCGCGCCGTGCGGCGTACGGCGGTCGGCGTGAGCGAGACTGCCTCGTCGTCATACACCTGCGCGGCGAGCTGCTGGGCGGTCGGGGTAATCCCGCGCGCCCGGAGCTCCTCGGCGAACGTCAGTTCCGTCGCGTGGCGCATCGGATCCGTCGTCGGCCAGTTGGAGTAGGCGATTGGTCGCTGCGCGTTGTAGGTGCTCTCCTCGTAGCTGAGCAGGAGATCGCATTGGCGCACCATCCAGACGTCGGTCGGCGTTCCCTGCGCGATGGTGAGGTGGCGTCCCTCGAAGCGGCGCGGCGCGGCGGGATTCCGGTCGTAGTCGACGACGGAGTACGGTTCCCATTCGCGCCCGACGATGTAGCCGATCGTCCACGGGGAGACGTCGGCGTCGTACCACCCGCCTGCGTGGCCAGGGCGCGGGGCGATGTCGGCGGCCCCGTGGAGGAGGTCCACCACATCGCGGATCTCCGCGGCGAACCCCGCGCTGAAGGTCGAGTCCGAGAAATCGTGGTTCGGGGGGAGCTCGGTCCACACCCCGTGCATCAGGAAGACCGGCCGTGTCGGATGCGTCAGGTTGTGCCCGCGGAGCGCCCGGTAGAACGCCGGCGGCAGGATCGTGTACACGCGGACGGTGTTCGCATTCATCGTGCCGATCTGCCGGAGCCAGCCGGCGTAGGTGGCGGAATCCGTCGGCGCCTCGGAGGCCCACCGGCCGGGGAGCGCGAGGCCGAGGTTGACGCCCTTCACGTAGAAGGGCTGCCATCGGCCACTGCGTCGCATCTCGAAGCGCTCCTCCCAGACCCGCATCGTGACGTCGAGCGAGGGGGCGCGGCGCTTGGTGAGGGGACGGCGCCGACGTTCCCAGTCGGGATCGAGACGGGCGAGCCCGGCCCGGGCCCCCGGATGCGTCGGCTGCAGTTCGATGGCCCGGCTCCACGCGGCGCGGGCCCCACCGAGCTGGCTCTGTCGGAAGCGGGCGGTCGCGAGTCCATCCCACGCGTCGACATACGACGGGACGCGGCGCGTCACGTCGACAAAGAGGGACTCCGCCTGCACCGGTTGGCCGCGCCGGAGGGCGGCGAAGCCGAGGCCGACCATCGCATCGGCCGAGGCGGGGCATTCGGAGAGGGCGGCACTGAAGCGCGCCGCGCTCGGGCCCGCGGAGTCCGCCCGGAGCAGGCGCCACCCCTCCTCGAGGAGGCGGCCCGTGCTGCGGGGACATGTGGCAGGGCGCTCCTGCGCCCTAAGGGCACCGGCCGTCACGAAGAGGGTCAGTGCCGCGCCCCCGAGGAGTCGCGCGCAGCCGCCCCCGCCGATGGCGCTCAACACGCGAGCACCCGTGTCACCGTTCCCGCCAAGGTCAGCGGATCGAAGGGTTTCTCCAGACACGCGACGGCGCCGACCGCCGTGGTCTCCGCGAGGACCGCGGGGGCCGTGGAGGCGGAGAGGAAGACCACGGGGATCTGTGCGGTGATGGGATCCGCTTTCAGCGCGCGGCAGGTGGCGAGACCGTCCGGATCGGGCATCTGCACGTCGAGCAACACCGCGTCGGCCCCCGTCGCGCGGGCGGCATCGAGGAGTTCGGTGCCCGTCGCGAAGGTCTCGACATCGAACCGCGGGTCGAGGCGCAAGGCCAGCGTGAGGATCGTGCGGATGTCGGGGTCGTCGTCGGCACAGAGCAGGCGCATGGCCGGAATGTGCCGTCGGTGGCGTCGCGCTCGCAACGCGCGGCGCGCCTTCCTTGCTGGGGGGAACGTGTGGGACGATATTCGTGCACGTCCGGCCCGGTTCGATCTCCCCCCCCTCTACGGAACCCGTCGCCTGCAGACCAATCCGACGCCAGAACAGTCCGCTTTCGACGACGCGATCAGCACGCTCCGCGTCCGCTTCGCGGAGTCGATCGGTGCGACGGTCTCGGGATTTCGCCTCGCTGCGGACCAGCTGGACCGCGCGCCGGCCTCCCCACAGGTGCTCGCGGCGGTTCGTCGCGATCTGCATCGGCTGTCCGGGACGGCGGGGACGTTCGGATTCCCCGAGGCCGGGCGGCTCGCGGCAGCGGCGGATTTGGTCCTCGAGCGGTGGGTGGGGTCGCTGACGCTCGACCTCACGCGGCGCGGGAGCATCGTCCGGTCGTTCGCCGAGCTCCTTGGCGCGGCGCTCGGTCCGCGCGGTGGTGCCGGGGAAGGCCTGCTGCCGCACCGGGTCCTCGTCGTCGATCTCGACGACGACATCGCGATGCCGATCGTCGCGGAGGCCCTGCATCGCGGGCGCTTCGTCGAGCGACTGCCGGGGCATCTGGCGCAGGGGGTGATCGACGCCCGCGGCCCCGCCGGGGTCGTCGCGGCGGCGGATGTGCTCCTCACCCTGCCGCCGGGGACCGCCCACGTCATCCTCCGTGCGCCGACGCAGCAGGCGGCGCCTCACGGGCCGACGGCGACGGTGCTCGACCGGCGGAGCGCCGTGGCACGGATCTTCGAGGCGCTCGATGCGGGGCGCGCGCAGGGGGCACTGGCCGGGACCTCGGTGCTCGCGGCCCTCGGCGACGACGCGTCGGCGCTCGCGGCGCTCACGACCGCGGCATCGGGTCACGGGATGGCGGTCGTGCCGCTCGGTCCGACGGAGGATCTCGCGACGGTGGCGGTGGAGCGTCGGGTGGCGGCGCTGGTCGTCGCGGAGGGGGTCGGACGGGACACGCTCCTCTTGCTGCGGATGTTGCGCGAGGATGATCGGTTCGGGGAGCTCCCGATTCTGTTGCTCTCCGCCGAGGCGTCCCCCGCGTACCGCGAGCGCGCGTTCGCGGCGGGGGTGGACGATCTACAGGCGTTGCCGATCGTCCCGGTGGAGTTGGGCCGCCGACTGAGCCGGCTCGTGGAGCTGCGGAAGCACCGGACGATGGCGCGGGAGGTCCACCCCGTCTCCGATCTGCCCGTGGGCGCGCGAGCGCTCCGCGACCTCGAGGAGGGACTCCGGGTCGGCGCCGCGATGAATCAGACGGTCACCCTCGTCACGGTGCGTCCCGATGTGCCGCCACGCGACCGCGCGGCGATGGCCGCGTGGCAGGACGATTGTCGTCTCATTGCGATCGCCCTTGCGGGGGCTGATGTCCGCGTGGGGCTCCTCTCGGAGGACACACTTGGCCTCCTGTACCCCGGCGATGCCGAGGAGACCGAGGAGAAGCTGCGTCCGCTGGCCGAGGCCGCCGCGTCGGGTGTCGTGTCGTGGCGCGCAGGGCTGGCGGAACAGCGCCCCGGTGCTGACGTGGCATTCGCGCAGGTGCTGCGTGCGGCGGAAGAGGCGTGGTTGATCGCGAAGGACGATCAGGCGCTGGTGCATCGGTGGAGCCAGTCGGACACCGGGGTCGCGCCAGACGTCGTGATCGTCGAGGACGACCCGGTGCTCACCGACCTGATGAGCTATGCGGTCGCTACGCGCGGGCTCACCTCGGTCGCCTACGCGAGCGGCCCTTCGGCGCTGCAGGGGCTCCTCGCGATGCGGACGCATCGCCGTCAGCCAATCGTCCTCCTCGACATCGATCTGCCGGGGCTCGACGGCTTCTCGCTCTTTGAGCGGCTGCAGCTCGAACGGCCGGGGTCGTTCCGCGTCGCGTTCATCTCCGTGCGGTCGAGCGAAGCGGATCAGCTCCGAGCGCTGCGGGCCGGGGCGATTGATTTCCTCTCGAAGCCGCTGAGTCTCCGTATCCTCTTCGCGAAGCTCGCGATCTGGCGAGGGCAGGCGGCCACGTGAGCGGCCGCGCACTCCTCATCATCGTCGCGTCGCTGCAGGGGCTCTTCGTCATCCTCCTGCTGGCGTTCCTGCTGATCCGGCGTGCGCAGAACCTGAAGTTCCTCGGTGCGCTTGAGCTGGCGCGGGCGGGGCTGCCGGGGCCGCTGCGAGCGTGGCTCGTTGACGGGGGGGAACCGGAGGCGGTGCTGCGCGAGCTCCGCCGGGTGCCGAAAGGGGCGGCCGTCGGCTTCCTCGCGCTCCTCGCGAAGCACACGATCGCCACGGCGGACGCCGCCAAGCTCCGCGCCCGGCTCGTCAGCGAGCTCTGGGTGCGTCGTGCACTCGGGGGGTGGAATTCACGCTTCTGGTGGCGGCGCCTCGAAGCCGCGCGCGCGCTCGCCCTGATGGCGGGACCCGATGATCGGGACGAGGTCCTCGCCCTCCTCGACGACGACCATCCGGCGGTGCAGATCTCCGCGTGCGCCGCGCTCCCGCGCGTGCTGGATGATGTCGCCATCGGCCGTATCCTCGATCGGATGGAGGCGATGCCGAAGGTGGTTCGGCAGGGGGTCACGCTCGTGCTGCACCCCTTCGCGCACCAGGTCGGGCCCGCGCTCGCGCAGCGCATCGCGACCGGGACCCGGCGTCATGAGGTCGCGACCTGGATCGAGTTCGCCGAGAACCTCAACGACATCGGGGCCCTCCAGGCGGCCCTTGGCCGCGCGCAGGAGGATTTCGTCCCGATCCGACGCGCCTGCGCCAAGGCGCTCCGGCGGCTCCCGTTCCCGGAGAGCGAGCAGGCGCTCATCGCCCTCCTCGGCGACCGGGACGTCAGTGTGCGCGCCGCCGCCGCGCGGACGCTCGGTCTGATGGAGAGCCGGACCGCGTTGCCCGCCCTGACGGCCGCCCTCTCTGATCCCGTCTGGCTCGTGCGGGTGCGTGCCGCTGTCGCCCTGGCGCAGGCCGGCGAACCAGGCCGCGCCGCGCTCCGCGTCGCGCGCAACGGTTCGGACCGCTACGCCCGCGATATGGCGTTCATGGTCGCGAATCTCTCGGATGGTGCGCTCCTCGACATCGGGGAGGCCTGATGCCTGAACCGGGGTTGGGCAGCACGTTCGTCGATCTCCTCCGCGACTGGATGCTCTGGGCGGATTGGTTCGCCATCCGCTACCTCCTCGTCTTCAGCGTTGGCTATGCGGCGCTGCTTCTCCTCTCCATCCCCGAGCTCTGGAACCACTGGCGGATGGCGAGTGATGAGCACCTGCAGCGGCTCCTCGGGTCGGAGGCGGTGCCGCCGATCAGCCTCCTCGTCCCGGCGCACAACGAGGAAGTGACGATCCGGGATTCGCTCCTCTCGTTCCTGACCATCGAGTATCCGAACCTCGAGGTCGTCGTCGTGAACGACGGCTCCAAGGACCGGACGATGCAGGTGATCATCGATCAGTTCGAGCTCTACCAGGTACCGCCCGCCTTCTCGGTCAGTGTCCCGAGCAAGCCGGTGAAGGCGTATTACCGGTCGCGGCTCCACTCGCGGCTGCTGGTCCTCGACAAGGAAAACGGCGGGAAGGCGGATGCCCTCAACGCCGCGATGAACGCGGCGCGCCATCCCTTCGTCGTCTCGGTCGACGCGGACACGATCATCGAGCCGGACGCGCTCCTCCGCCTCGCGCGTCCTTTCCTGCTCTATCCCAACATCGCGGCGGTCGGCGGCACGATCCGCGTCGTGAACTCGTGCACCGTCGAATACGGCCGCGTCACGGACGCGCGGGTGCCCACCACCTGGCTCGTGGGCTGCCAGGTGGTCGAGTACCTGCGGGCCTTCCTCTTCGGGCGGATGGGGTGGAACGCGCTCGGCGGGAACCTGATCATCTCCGGGGCGTTCGGGCTCTTCCGCAAGGAGTACCTGAAGGCGATCGGTGGCTACCTCACGGGGAATGTGACGGAGGACATGGAGCTCACGGTGCGCCTGCACCGCTACCTCCGGGAGAAGAAGATCCCTGCGCAGCTGCCCTTCATCCCTGATCCGGTCGCCTGGACCGAGGTCCCGGCGACGACCGACGTGCTCTCGCGCCAGCGCGAGCGATGGCAGCGTGGCCTGATCGCGACGTTGTGGAAGCACCGGGACATGATGTTCAACCGGCGCTATGGCATTATCGGGATGCTCACCTATCCCTGGTTCATCTTCGCCGAGGCGTTGGCGCCCATCGTTGAACTGCTCGGCTGGCTCGTCCTTGTCGTCGGGCTCGCCATCGGCGCGATTGACCTCGAGTTTGCCTATCTGTTCCTCGGAGTGGGGCTCGGCTTCATGGTGCTGATGTCGATCTGGGCGCTCATTCTGGAAGAGGTCAGCTTCAAACGCTATCGCAAACCGGGCGACTTCTGGCGGCTTCTCGGGTTCTGCGTCATCGAGGGCATCGGGTATCGCCAACTGACGCTCTGGTATCGCGTGGTGGCGTATTGGAACGCGTTTCGCGGTACTGAGACCTGGGGGCGGATGACGCGACAGGGGATCGGCCGACCCGCTGCCGGCGGGTCGGAGATGTGACGACTTAGCTCGCGAGCGGGAGCGTCACCCAGAAGACCGTCCCGCCGCCCTCCGCGGGTGCGAACCCGATGGTGCCGCCGTGCACCTCGACGAGGGCCCGCGCGATGCTCAGCCCAAGTCCGCTCCCGCCGCGGCGTCCTTCCGGTGCGGGCCCCTGCTGGAACCGGCCGAAGATGCGGTCGGCGAAGCCTTCCGGAATGCCCGGGCCATGGTCGCGTACCGAGACGCGGGCCTCGCGTCCCGAGGTGGTGACGGCAAGCTCCACCGCCGTGCCGGCCGGTGAGAATCGCACCGCGTTCGACACGAGATTCGTGAAGACCTGGATGAGGCGGTCGCTGTCGCCGTCGACCATCACCGTCGCGTCGGTGTCCACGCGGAGGGCGACGCCGGCTTCGCGCGCGAGCCCCTCAACCCCGGCGGTGGTTTGGCGAAGTACCACGCCGAGGTCCACCGGGCCTCGTCGGATCTCGAACGCCCCCGCCTCGATCTTCTCGAGGTCGAGGATGTCGTTGATCAGTCGGATCAGGCGCTCCGTGTTCGCCATCCCGATGCGGAGGAGGTCCTCGACGCGCGCACTCACGCTGCCGACGCGTCCGCCGAGGACGAGGCCGAGCGCGCCGCGCATCGATGTGAGCGGCGTGCGGAGCTCGTGGCTGACGGTCGAGACGAAGTCGCGCTTGAGCCGCTCCAGCTCCCGGAGACGGTCGACATCCTCCTGAAGACGGCGTTCGCGCTCGGCGATGCTCTCCGCGAGCCGACCGAAGGAGCGTGCGAGCTGCTCCATCTCGTGGTTCGGGGCGCGCTCGGGCGCGAGGAGCGCCGCGTCCGCATAGCGCCCCGCGTCGAGGGCGGCCGCCGCGGTAATCACCCGGTCGAGTGCGCGGGAGACCAGCCGCATCAACAAGACGAGGACCAGCAGGAAGACGGCAAGTCCACCGGTCCAGGTGACGAAGCCCAGGAGCTCCTCCTCAGCGTCCGCGCGGGTAGCCTCGATTTCCGCGGTCGCGACCGCCGTCGCCACGGCGGAGGCGAGCCGATCGTGGCGCTCCCGGATCCCGCCCGGTGTGAGATACGCGCTGTCTGCTGCCACGCCCTCCCGGAGCGCCGTGCGCGCGGCCTGTGCCGCGCCCGACGGCAGCTGGCCGGCGATCGCCGAGGCGCTCCGGTCCACGAGGGCGCGCTCGGCGGTGAGTCGCCCGAGCTGTGACGAGTCGGGGGCGATGGCCGCGAGGAGCCGGGCCTGTTCCCAGGTGGCGAGCGCCTCGCCGAGGCGCGCGACATCGGCTTCGACGCGCGCGAGGGCGAGCCGGGCCTCCGTCCGCTCCCGAGCGGCGCTCTGTCGCCGGTCCTCGGCGACTTGGATCGCGAGGAACCAGGCGAGGCCGAGGAGCATCCCCGCCGCGAGGAGCTGGGCGGTGAAGGGCAGGCCGCGCCAGGCGGCGAATCCAGCGGGTCGACTCGAGGGCGTCGAGGGAGCGGTCATGGTAGATTGGGAGGGCACCGAGACTCCCCACTCTACCGCGTCCACCGCATGCCGTCGACCCCGACCCCGCTGCACGCCCTCCACGCCGCCGGCCAGTCCATTTGGCTCGACTTCATCGACCGGGCGATGCTCGGCACCGGGACCCTCGAGGCGCGGATCGCCGGCGAGGCCCTCACCGGGATGACGTCGAACCCGACCATCTTCGAGAAGGCGCTCGCGACGGGACAGGCCTACGATGCGCAACTCGCGGCGGCCGTCGCGGACGGCACGCGGGACGCCTGGACGCTCTTCGAACTCGTCGAGACCGACGACGTCCGTGTCGCGTGTGACGCGTTCGCCGGCGTCTACGCCGCGACGCACGGTCAGGACGGCTACGTGTCGATCGAGGTCTCCCCGGGGAGTGCGCACGATGCGGAGGCGACCATCGCGGAAGCGCACCGCCTCTGGAAGACCGTCGACCGCCCGAACGTGATGATCAAGGTGCCAGGGACGCCGGAGGGGTGTGTCGCGCTGACGCGCCTGATCGCGGACGGGCTGAATGTGAACGTCACGCTGCTCTTCGCCGTCGCCGCGTACGACCGCGTCGTCGAGGCGTATCTGACCGGGCTCGAGCAGCGGGCGGCGGCGGGCGGGGACCTCGCGCGGGTCGCGTCGGTCGCCTCCTTCTTCGTGAGCCGCGTCGACGCGGCGATCGACCCGATGCTCGACCGTCTCGTCGCCGAGGGACGGCTCCCGCGCGAGCGGGCCACGGCGCTGCAGGGCCGGGCGGCGATCGCGAACGCACGGCTCGCGTACCGGCGCTTCCAGGAGCGCTTCCGCGGCCCCCGGTGGGACGCGCTCGCGGCGCGGGGGGCGCAGATGCAGCGTCCCCTCTGGGCGAGCACCTCGACCAAGAATCCCGCCTACCGCGACGTGCTCTATGTCGAGCAGCTGATCGGGCCGCACACCGTGAACACGATGCCGCCCGCCACGCTCGATGCCTTCCGCGACCACGGGATCGTCGCGCGCACCGTTGATGCGGATGCGGCGGGCACCGACGCCGTGCTGGCCGACCTCGCCGAGCTCGGGATCGCGCTCGACACCATCACCGACGCGCTGCTCGCCGATGGCCTGACCGCCTTCCAGCGGTCGTTCGACACGCTGATCGCCGGGCTCGACGCGAAGGTCACCGTCCTCGGCGCCTCCTGATCGGCGGCGGTACGCCGCGCCCCCTCGCTCTCCCTTCCCCCCACATGCGTCACGACATCACGAAGATCGTCGCCACCCTCGGCCCCGCGTCCAGCACACCGGAGGCGATCCGGGCGCTCCTCGAGGCCGGGGTGAACGTCTGCCGGATCAATTTCTCGCACGGCACGCACGCGCAGCACGCGCAGACGATCGCCCATGTGCGCGCCGCCGCGACCGCCCTCGGGTTGCCGGTCGCCATCCTCGGTGACCTCCAGGGGCCGCGCATCCGCATCGGCGTCCTCCCGGAGCCGTTCGAGGTCACCGCCGGGCAGGTGCTCACCTTTGTCCCGGAGGCGCACGCGACCGGCGAGGATGTCCCGGTGACGTATGACGACATCGCGCGGGACGTGCAGGTGGGCGCGACGATCCTCGTCAACGACGGGCTGCTGGCGTTCGAGGTGCAGCGGATCGATGGGGACCGAGTGCACGTCGTCGTGACGGTCGGCGGTCGACTCAGCTCGAACAAGGGGATGAACCTGCCCGGCGTCGACGTCTCCGCGCCCTCGCTCACGGAGAAGGACCGGGCTGACGTCGTCTTTGCGGTCGAGCAGGACCTCGACTACCTCGCGCTCAGCTTCGTGCGCAGGGCCGACGACCTTCGGCTCCTGCGCAGTCTGGTGCCCGCCGGGATGCTGCTCGTCGCGAAGATTGAGAAGGATTCGGCGCTCGAGCGGATCGAGGAGATCCTGCAGGCCACCGACGCCGTGATGGTGGCCCGTGGCGACCTCGGGGTGGAGCTGCCGTTCGAGGATGTTCCGCTGCAGCAGAAGCGCATCATCTCGCTCGCGGCGCGGTATGGCCGGCCGGTGATCACGGCGACGCAGATGCTCGAGTCGATGATCCAGCACACCCGGCCGACGCGGGCCGAGGCGAGTGACGTCGCGAATGCGATTCTCGACGGGACCGATGCGGTGATGCTCTCCGCCGAGACGGCCGCCGGTGCGCATCCGGTGGAGGCGGTGCGCGCGATGCGTCGGATTGCCACCGCGGCGGAGGCGGCGGAGGTCACGCGCGGGCAGGGACTTGACCGCGTGCGGCCCGGCTCCGCGACGGTGGAGGAGACCATCGCATCGGCGTCCGTCACCGCGCTGCGGCTCCTGGGGGCGCGGACGATCGTCGTCTTCACCAAGAGTGGCTTCTCCGCGCGCATCGTTGCGGGGCGGCGGCCGCAGGGCCGCATCGTGGCACTCACCGACCAACCGCGGACGTATCGTCAGCTTGCACTGGTGTGGGGCGTCATCCCGATCCTGGTGCAGACGATGGATTCGTACGACGGGATGATTCCCGTCACGCGGATGCTGCTCCGCAAGCACGCCCTCGCCGAGGCCGGTGAGCCCTTCGTCGTCACCGCCGGCGTCCCGTTCAACGTCCCGGGCACGACGAACCTGCTCAAGGTCGAGACGGTGTGAGGCTGACCTTCCTCGGGACCGGGACGAGCTTCGGTGTCCCGCAGGTGGGGTGCGACTGCGCGGTCTGTCGGTCGACGGACCCGCGGGACCGCCGGACGCGGGTCGGGGCGGTGGTGGAGTCGGCGGGGACGCGGCTGCTGATCGATACCCCGCCCGAGCTGCGGCTGCAGCTCCTCGCCGTGGGGATCCACAACGTCGATGCCGTGGTGTACACGCACGAGCACGCGGACCACACGCACGGGATCGATGACCTGCGCGCGATCTCGGTGCGCCGGCCGGGCGGCCTGCCGATCTTCGGGGCGCCGGAGACCCTCGCGGCGCTCGCGACGCGCTTCCCCTACATCTTTGACGACGCGATCCGCCCCCTGCCCGGCACGAGCAAGCCCGAGGGGGTCGCCCGGCCGCTCACCCCGGGCGAACCGACGCGCATCGGCGCGCTCGACCTCCTGCCGTTCGAGGTCCCGCACGGCACCCAGCGCGTGCTCGGGTTCCGCATCGGGCCTCTCGGCTATGTGACCGACGCGAAGGCGCTTCCCTCGGCCGCGTTCGCCGCGCTCGCCGGCGTGCGCGTGCTCGTGTTGAACGCGCTCTTTCGCACCACGCATCCCACGCATCTGTCGATTGACGAGGCCGTCGCGGCGGCCCAGCGCATCGGCGCCGCGCAGACGTACCTGACGCACCTCACGCACCGGACGGGACACGCCGATCTCGCGGCGTCGCTCCCGGCCGGCATCACCCCGGCCCACGACGGCCTCACCGTGGAGATCGACCCCGCATGACCATCCGCCTCGACGTCACCGGCATGCTGCACCGCGCCGTGCCCTCGGGTCTCACCGACGAGGGGCTCGCCGCCCTCGCCCCTCGCCTCGACGCCGCGCACGCCGGCCTCCTCGCCGATGCGGCCCGAGGGATCCTCGGCTTCCGCGAGTTCGAGGCGCAGGCGGCGGAGCGCGCGCGCGTCGGTGAGTGGGCGCGCGCGGTCGAGGGCACCTGCGACGATGTCGTCGTGCTCGGCATCGGCGGCTCGGCGCTCGGTGCGGTCGCCCTGCGGACGGCACTCCTCCCACGAGACTGGAACGCCCGCACGGCGGCGCAGCGCGGTGGCCGGCCGCGGCTGCACGTCCTCGACAATGTCGATCCGCGCGGGGTCCGCGGGGTGTTGGAGCAGGTGGACCTCCGGCGCACGCGCGTCCTCGTCATCTCGAAGTCGGGGAGCACGGCGGAGACGATGGCGCAGTACCTGCTGATCCGCTCGCGCCTCGACGCCGAGGGGATCGCTCCCAAGGACGCGCTCGCCTTCGTCACCGATCCGGCGAAGGGGGTGCTGCGCCCCATCGCGGTACGGGAGGGGATCCCTGTCTTCTCGATCCCGCCGAATGTCGGCGGGCGCTTCTCCGTGCTGACGCCGGTCGGGCTGCTCCCGGCGGCGCTCCTCGGGCTCGACGTGGAGGGGTTGGTCGCCGGCGCGATCGCGATGCGGGACCGCTGTGCCAGTGGGCGTTTCCGTGAGAACCCGGCGCTCGCCTTCGCCGCGCTGCAGTGGCGCGCGCAGATGGAGGCGGGGCAGGGGCTGCACGTGCTGATGCCGTACTCGGACGCCTTCCGCGATCTCGCGCCCTGGTTCGTCCAGCTCTGGGCGGAGAGCCTCGGTAAGCGGACGCCTGCGGGGGCGCACGTCGGGCCGACGCCGATCGTCGCCGTCGGCGCGACCGACCAGCACGCGCAGGTGCAGCTCTTCATGGAGGGCCCCATCGACAAGACGGTCACCTTCCTCGACGTCGAGGAGGCGGAGGGGGGCGAGCTCGCGATCCCCTCGGTCGGGGCGGACGGCCCGGCGGAGCTCGCGTACCTCGGCGGGCACGGCTTCCACGAACTGCTCCGCGCGGAGTGCCGCGCGACGGCCGGCGCCTTGGCGACGATGGGGCGTCCCACGATGACGCTCCGCGTGACGCGCGCCGATGCGTGGCACCTCGGTGGGCTCCTCGTGTTCTTCGAGCTCGCGACCGTCTACGCCGGGCAGCTGTACGGGGTGGATCCCCTCGACCAGCCGGGCGTCGAACTGGGGAAGCAGCTCACGTACTACCAGTTCGGGCACCCCGGGTGGACGCAGATGCGGGCCACCTGGGAGGCGTTGCCGGCCGCCGACCCCGACTGGGTGCTGTAACGCGTTGCCCCCGCCGAGGGGCCCCGGCAGATTGCCGATATTCCACCCGAGCGGGGCGTCGCGTATCGCCCCGCCGTTCCACCTCCTCGCCCTCCGCTGATGTCGTCTCTCCCCGCCTCCGTCCGTCACGCCGCCGAGCCGGCCTTCCATGTCACCGATGATGCCGTCACCCTGCGCGACGAGGGCGCGATTCCGACGGCGATCGACACGTTGGTGCGCCTGGCCGTCTTCGGGGACGAGGCCGAGCGGGAGTGGGCCCGCTGGGTGATCTGGGAGGGGGCGCGCACGGTCGGGACCTTCTCGGCCTCGATTCACGACGTGTATATGGCGCGCGGCCGCGGGGAGATCCCACCGGTCACGGTGCCGGCGATGAACATCCGCGGCCCGTCGTACGACACGATGCGCGCGATCTTCCGCACTGCGCGCGCGATGGACGGTGGGGCGTTCATCCTGGAGATCGCCCGTTCGGAGATCGCGTACACCGAGCAGCGCCCCGCGGAGTACGTGGCGGTGGCGCTCGCGGCGGCATTGCGAGAGGGCTACCGCGGCCCTGTGTTCATTCAGGGCGACCACTTCCAGGTGAACGCGAAGAAGTACAAGGTCGACCCGGCGGCCGAGGTGCTCGCGGTGAAGCAGCTCGCGACCGAGGCGATCGCGGCGGGGTTCTACAACATCGACCTCGACACGTCGACGCTCGTCGATCTCGCCCACCCGACGCTCGAGGCGCAGCAGCGCCTCAACTTCGAGGTCGGGGTGGAGCTGACGCGCCATGTGCGCGGCCTCGAGCCGGCGGGGGTCACAATCTCGCTGGGCGGCGAGATCGGCGAGGTGGGGACGGAGAACTCGACCGTGGCGGAGCTCGAGGCCTTCATGGACGGCTACCGGCGTACCCTCGAGACGCAGGCCCCTGGGATGATCGGCCTCTCGAAGATCTCGGTGCAGTCGGGGACCTCGCACGGCGGCGTCGTGCTGCCGGATGGCTCGATCGCGGACGTCGCGCTCGACTTCAAGACGCTCGAGGACCTCTCGCGTGTGTCGCGGGCGAAGTACGGGCTCGCCGGGGCGGTGCAGCACGGCGCCTCGACGCTCCCGGACGGGGCGTTCCATCACTTCCCGACGACGGAGACGGCGGAGATCCATCTCGCGACGGGCTTCCAGAACATGCTGTTCGACCTCCTGCCCGATGCGCTCCGCGAGGAGATCTATGCCTGGCTCGCGGTGCACGCCGCCGAGGAGCGCAAGCCGGGGGATTCCGACGAGCAGTTCTTCTACAAGACGCGGAAGAAGGCATTCGGGCCGTTCAAGCGCGCGCTGTGGGACCTGCCCGCGGACCTGAAGGCGCGGATCGCGGCGGCGTACGACGCGAAGTTCGGGTTCCTCTTCGAGCAGCTCGCGGTGCGGGGGACGGGGCCGGCGGTGCGGCGGCTGGTGACGGGGCCGATGGTGCCGCTGCTCGCGCCGGGCCGCGCCACCTCGGTCGAGGCGGCTCCGGATGACGCCGAGGCGGGCGAGTAACGCGCGTGTTTCAGCGCCAGCGGCAGTTCCTCTGGGAGGTGTGGCGCCGCATCGAGGCGGACGATGCGACGTTCCTCGCGGGTGGCGTGGCGTTCGCGGTCCTGCTCGCCGGCGTGCCGTTCGTGATGCTCCTCGCCGCCGGGCTCGGGGCGCTGCTCCAGCAGTCGCCGGAACGGATCGCGCCGGTGGTGCAGGGGGCGCTCGCCGGCATCTTCCCCTCCGTGGGCGGTGGGGGCGGGTCGATCCTCGACCCCGTGCTAAACGAGGTCGCGCGCACCAGCACTGTCGTGGGGGTCGGCGCGGCGCTCTCGTTCGTCTGGTTCTCGATGCGGCTCTTCGCCACGTTGCGGGCGGTGATGGCCTTCGTCTTCATGCACGGAAAGGAGCGTACCTTCGTCCAAGGGAAGCTCTTCGATCTCGTGCTCCTCGGGGTCGCGCTCCTCCTCCTCTCGGCGTGGGTGCTCGTCAACGGCTGGATCGCGGTCTCGACCGGACGCCTCGGTGCGGCGTTGCAGGGGATGGGCGTGCTCGCGCAGGTGACGAGCGGCATCTCCTACGCGGTCAATCGCGCGCTCTCGCTCGCCATCGTGGTGGGCGCCTTCACGGCGTTGTATCGGTGGATCCCGGCGCGTCGGATCCCGTGGAAGCCCGTGCTCGCCGGCGCGCTCGCGGCCTCGACGCTCTTCGAACTCGCGCGGGCCATCTTCTCCTATCTCACCATCGCGCACCCCCCGGAGTCGCTCTATACCGGGACGCTCGGCGCGGTGTTCACGGTGGTCTTCTGGACGTATTACGCCGCGCTCGTCTTCATCGTCGGCGCGGAAGTGGCGTACGTCGCCGAGCTCCGTCTGATCCAGGGCGGGGCGCTGCCGATGCGGCCGCGCCTGCAGGTCGATCGAGCCACTACGCTTGAACTGAATCTCTCCGGCCTCGTGAAGCGCGTGACCCGTGCAATCGTGATGCCGCGCGACCTGCCCCCCGAGGATGAGGGACCGCCACGATGATCGATCTCCGGAGCGATACCGTCACGAAGCCCACGCCGGCGATGCGACGGGCGATGGCCGAGGCGGAGGTGGGCGACGATGTGCTCGACGGCGACCCCACCGTCCGGCACCTCGAGGCACAGGTGGCGGCGCGGCTCGGCAAGGCGTCCGCGCTGTATTTCCCGACCGGGACGATGGCGAACCAGGCGGCGCTCTGGCTTCTTGGCGAGCCCGGCACCGAGGTCTTCTGTCACGACGACTCGCACATCGTGAACTGGGAGATTGCCGGTACGGCGGCGCTGGCCGGGCTGCAGGTGCGTGCCGTCCGCGGCGGGCCGGTGCTGACTGCGGACGCGCTGCGCGCCGCGATCCGCCCCGCCTCGGTCCACGCGCCGCGCGCGAGCCTCGTCTGTGCGGAGAACACGCATAACGGCGCGGGGGGGATGGTGACGCCGCTCGCGGAGTTGCAGGCCATCCGCGCCGTCGCGGACGAGCTCGGCGTGCCGCTCCACCTCGATGGCGCACGGCTCTGGAACGCGTCGGTCGCGACCGGGACCTCGCTCGCCGACTTCGCGGCCTGCGCCGCGACCGTGATGGTGTCCTTTTCCAAGGGACTCGGGGCTCCCGTCGGCGCCTGTCTCGTCGGGGACGCCGGTCCGATGCGGCGCGCGTGGGAGGTGCGGAAGCGGTTCGGCGGCGGGATGCGACAGTCCGGGATCCTTGCGGCGGCGGCCCTGCACGGGCTCGAGTACCATCTGCCGCGGCTGCATGAGGATCACACGCGGGCGCGGCATCTCGCCGCCCGGTTGGCCGAGGTCCCTGGGATCGAGGTCGTACCGCCCGACACCAACATCGTGATGCTCGACCTCGTCGCGGGGCAGACCGCGATGGGCGTCGTGGAGCGGGCGCGGGCGCTCGGGGTGCTCTGCACGCCGTGGCACGCGACCCGCGTCCGGTGCGTGCTGCACCTCGACGTGGATGATGTGGCGGTGGCGCGGGCCGGCGAGGTGCTGGCGGAGGCGCTCCGCCCCTGATGCCCCCAGACCGACCGCTGGGGCCTCGGCGGTCGGTAGCGGGCGGTCGGACGCCTTGAGGCGCCGCCGCCGGGCTCGCGCGGTTGTCCGGCGAGGCGGCGTCCGTTAGTCTCCGGGTGTCCCAGGTCCCGGAGGGCGTCAGCCCGCCAACTCCGCCAGGGCCGAAAGGCAGCAACGGTACGTGGTGTCCGCCGTCGCTCCGTCAGGCCTGGGGCACTCTCGCGCGGGAGGATCGCCTACCATCGGCGGTCCCCCGCGCGAGTCGTTCCGGCCCCCCGTGGGGGTGGCTATCTTCCGGCATGTCTCTCGCACTCGCCCGGAAGTATCGGCCCCGTCGGTTCGCCGAGGTGGCGGTGCAGTCGCACGTGGCGACGACGTTGCGCAACGCGATCGCCGCCGATCGGCTCGGGCAGGCCTATCTGTTCTGCGGCCCGCGCGGCACCGGGAAGACGACCCTCGCGCGCGTCCTGGCGATGGCGCTCAACTGCGAGGCCCCCTCACCCGATCACGAGCCCTGTGGGGCGTGCGACTCCTGTGAGCGCATCTGGGGCGGGAGCACCTCCCTCGACGTGGTCGAGATGGATGCGGCCTCCAATCGCGGCGTCGACGACGCGCGGGAGCTGCGCGAGCGCGTGATGTACGCCCCCTCGGCGGCGGGCCGGTACAAGGTCTACATCATCGACGAGGCCCACATGCTCACGCGTGAGGCCTGGAACACCCTGCTCAAGGTGCTCGAGGAGCCGCCGCCGCGCGTGGTCTTCGTCTTCGCGACGACGGAGCCGCAGAAGATCCAGCAGGCCGCGGCCCCGGTGCTCTCGCGCGTGCAGCGGTTCGATCTCCGCCGGATCGGTCCCGCCGACGTGCGGAGCCGGCTCGCGGCGGTGCTCGAGGCGGAGGAGGTCACCGCAGAGGCCGAGGCCCTCGCGATGCTCGCGCGCGCGGCGGATGGGTCGATGCGCGACGCCCTCTCTCTCACCGACCAGGCCCTCTCCCTGGGTGGGCGGACCCTCACCGCGGACCGCGTCCGCGACGCGTTGGGGCTCGTGCACGAGGATGAACACCTCGCGCTGCTCACGCTGGTGGCCGAGCGTCGCGCGGCGGATGTGTTCGGCGCGGTGGGACGGCTCGCCGATCACGGGGTGGACTTCGCGGTGCTCCTGGTCGACTTCGCCGAACTGCTCCGCGCGCAGCTCGCCGTCGTCCTCGGCGGGGCCCTCCCCGACCTCTCGGACCGTGTCCGGGAGGCGCTGGCGGCGCAGGCCCCGCGCTTCCACGCGGGCGACCTGCTCCGGATGCTGCATCTCGCGGCCGAGGTGGAGCCGCAGGTGCGTCGCAGCGGCCAGCCGCAGCTCCTCTTCGAGACGTTGCTCGTGCGCTTCGCTCTGATGGATCGGACGCTCGATCTCGAGACGGTGCTACGCGGGATGGGAGACGGCACCGGCGCGGGCGCCCCGCAGCCCGCGATGACCGCGGCGGGGGCGTCATCTCCCGCGCCCTCGCGGCGAGCCGCCCCGCCGGAGACGACCGCGGCGCCGGCTCCGCGTGCCACGGCGGAGATGGAGGCGCGCTCGGCCACGCGACAGGCCGCTCGGCCGACGCCTGCCGCGCAGCGGCCGGCGCCGATGGCGGAGATCGCCGATGCGGCGCCGGCGCGTGTTGAGGGAACGATGCCGCTCGATCTCAACCGACTCGCCGAGCACTGGGATGCGGTCGTGGATCGCGTGCAGGGCGCGCACGGCGCCCTCCTCCTCTCCAGCACCCTCGCGCACGCGACGCCGAGTGCCGTCACCGCGCAGGGCCTCGTGACGCTCACGGTCGCCTCCGATGCGCATGCCGACGTGCTGCGGCGCGGCGAGGCGGTGGTGCTCGCTGCGCTGCAGCATCGCTTCCCCGACGCGCGTGCACTGGCGGTGACGCACCTCGCGGCGGAGGGGGGCCGTGCGCCGCGCCGGCTCAGCGAGCAGGCGGTGAAGGCAGACCGGATGGCGATGCTGCGTCGGCAATCGCCGCTCCTCGATGCCGCCGTGGACGCCCTCGACCTCGAGCTCCTGGACTGACGCCGATGGATTTCCTCAAGATGATGCAGGCCGCCCAGCAGGTCTCGGGCAAGATGCGGGAGCTGCAGGAGTCGCTGCAGCGGATGAGCGTCACCGGCTCGGCGGGGGGTGGGCTCGTCACCGTCACCGTGGACGGCCGTGGGACGATGCAGTCGGTACGTCTCGACCCCGCCACGGTGCAGAGCGGCGACGTGGAGATGCTCGAGGATCTCGTCGCCGTGGCGACGCAGGACGCCCAGCGGAAGGCGCGTGAGCAGGCCGAGGCGGAGATGCAGCGCCTCGCCGGCGGACTCGGCCTCGGCAACCTGCCGTTCTCGCTCCCGTTCTGACTCGTGTCTGCGATCGACGCCCTGGTCACCGAGCTCTCCCGCCTGCCCACAATCGGGCGGAAGTCGGCGGTGCGTCTGACGTATCACCTGCTCAAGCAGCCGGCGGAGCAGAGCCGGCGACTCGCCGAGGCGCTGGTGGCGCTGACCGAGCGTGTGCGCCCCTGCGCCGAGTGCTTCAACCTCACGGAGGGAGAGCGTTGTGTGATCTGCGCCGATCCGCGCCGTGATGCCACGGTGCTCTGTGTAATCGAGGAGGCGTCTGACCTGCCGGCAATCGAGCGCACAGGGGAGTTCCGCGGGCGCTACCACGTGCTCGGGGGGCGGCTCGCGCCGCTCGACGGCATCGGGCCATCGGATCTCACCGTCGGGGCCCTCGTCCGCCGTCTCGAGGGTGGTGCGGTGCGCGAGGTGATCGTCGCCACCAACGCCACCCTTGAGGGCGAGGCGACGGCGCTCTATGTGCAGGAGCAGGTGCGCGCGACCGGGGTGACCGTGAGTCGGCTCGCCCGCGGCCTCCCGATGGGCGGGGACTTGGAATACGCCGATGGCGGGACGATCGCCCAGGCCTTCGCGGCCCGGCGGGTGATGTGAGTCCGCGTCCGCCTGGTGCGTCACGCTGCCTCCGGGAGGACAGCCGATGCCGATGATCAACTACTCGGCCCGTGAGATCAACTGCAAGGTGGTCTACTACGGACCGGCCCTCTGCGGGAAGACGACAAACCTCGAGGTCATCCATCGGCGTGTAGCCCCGGAGTCGCGCGGGACGCTGGTGTCGCTGGCGACCGAGACGGATCGCACCCTCTTCTTTGATTTCCTGCCCGTCGACCTCGGCACGGTCCGCGGGTTCACGACGCGCTTCCACCTCTACACCGTGCCCGGGCAGGTGCAGTACGACGCGTCGCGTCGGCTCATCCTCAAGGGGGTCGACGGCATCGTCTTCGTCGCCGACTCCTCCCCCGATCGGCTCGAGGCGAATGTGGAATCGCTGCGGAACCTCGAGGAGAACCTCCGGTCGTACGGGTACGACCCGGAGGCGATTCCGCTGGTGCTGCAGTACAACAAGCGCGACCTGCCGGATGCCGTCGGGACCGAGATGCTCGATGCCGCGCTCCGGGCCGGCTGGACCGAGCACGCCCCGACGCACGAGTCCGTCGCGCGGGATGGCACGGGCGTGTTCGAGACGCTGCGGGACGTGAGCACCCGCGTGATCGCGAGCCTTCCGTGAGCGGCGTGCGCGCGTGAATCTCCCGAACACCATCTCGGCGGCGCGCATCGTCGCTGCCCCACTGCTGGCGCTGTTGCCCTTCATCCCGTCGGTGCGCGTCCGCTTCGCCGCGTTCGCGCTCTATCTCGTGACCGCGATCTCCGATCATTGGGACGGGAAGATCGCGCGTGAGCGCGGGCTCGTGACCGACCTCGGAAAGGTGCTCGACCCCCTCGCGGACAAGCTGCTCCTGATTGGAACGTTTGTGCCGATGTTCCTCCTGCAGGCGCGCCCCGGCGATCCGATGCTCGCCTGGCTCCCGGCCGTCGCCGAGCGGAGCGCCTATGCGTTCACCACGTGGGGGGTCGAGGCGATCTGGTTCCCCTGGTGGGTGCTCGTCCTCATCGTCGGACGCGAGGCGTTCATGACCTGGTTCCGCGCCTTCGCGCAGGCGCGCGGTGTGGTCGTCGCGGCGCAGCGGCTCGGCAAGTGGAAGGCGGGGTTCCAGTACACCTGGCTCGGCGCGGCCTACTGCTGGTTCTGGGCCAAGCTGGCGTTCGACCGGAACGCGTGGCACGGGCCGGTCGCGACCTTCTTCGCGAATCTCCTCGGATTGATCGGTCTGGTGACCATCTCCGTCGCCTTCGTGCTGACCCTCCTCTCGCTCGCCGACTACCTGCGGCGCCACCGCGACCTGTTCCGCCGACCGCGCGTCGGCTGAGGTTCCGTCGAATGGACGTCGAACTCGTCTCGATCGGCGACGAGCTGCTGCTCGGGTTCACCATCGACACCAACGCCGCCGCCTTCGCGCGGCGGGCGGCGGCCGAGGGGATCCGCGTCGTCCGGCGCGCCACGGTGGGTGACGGAGCGGCGGAGATCGCCGCGGCGGTGCGTGAGGCGCTCGACCGGACCGGGGCGGTCATCACGAGCGGCGGGCTCGGCCCCACCGCCGACGATCTGACCAAGCCGAGCATCGCGGCGCTCTTCGGTCGGAAGATGCGGCTCGACGACACGATCCTCACCTCGCTCGAGGCGCGGTGGGCCGCGCGTGGCTGGCCGGGCCCGCTCCCGGCGACGAATCGCAACCAGGCGATGATTCCCGAGGGGGCGACGATTCTCGAGAACCACCACGGCTCCGCGCCGGGGATCTGGCTCGAGGACGAGCGGGGGCGATGGGTGGCGATGCTGCCCGGCGTGCCGCGCGAGTTCCGCGGGATGACCGAGGACGCGCTCCTTCCGCAGCTCCGTGCGCGTGGCGCGGGGGGCACGGTCATCCGGTCGTCCACGCTGCGGACCACGGGCATCGCCGAGTCGGCGCTCGCCGACGCGCTCGGGGACCTCGCGAAGGATCCGCTGGGCGTCTCGCTCGCCTTCCTGCCCGGCTGGGAGGGGGTCGACCTGCGTTGCACCGTGCGCGGCCTTCCCGCCGACGAGGCGGACGCGCGACTCGATGCGGCGGTGTCGGCGCTCCGTGAGCGGGTCGGTCGCTGGGTCTATGGCGAGGGCGACGCCGATCTCGCGGCGGTCTGCCTCGAGGGACTGCGGGCGCGAGGGTGGCGCGTGGCCGTGGCAGAGAGCTGCACCGGCGGTGGTCTCGGCGCCCGCCTCACCGCGGTGCCGGGCGCGAGTGACGTGATGCTCGGGGGGGTCATCGCGTACGACAATGCGGTGAAGGTCTCCGTGCTCGGCGTCTCACCGGCGACGTTGACGGCAGTCGGTGCCGTCAGCGAAGAGGTGGCGCGGGAGATGGCGACGGGCGCGCGCGCGCGCATCGGAGCCGAGGTTGGGGTCAGCATCACCGGGATCGCCGGTCCCGGGGGCGGCACGCCGGAGAAGCCGGTCGGGACCGTCTGCGTCGCGGTGGACGTCGCGGGCGCGGTCCAGAGCCGTCGGACCATCACGATCGGCGATCGGGGGGAGATCCGGCAGCGGAGTGCCCAGCTGGCCCTGGCGCTCCTCCGACAGGCCCTTCGGGATGTCCCGATTGCCCCTCCGGCGGCCTCCCCGTGAGATTTCGTGGATGACTGGCGAACACACCACCACTGACACCGGCGAGTCGAGCCTCCCGTCGCCGGCTGATGAGATGACGGCGACTGGCGCAGAGGGCAACGTCTCTGACGTTCTGCAGGCGAGCGACGAGGAGGCGGGGCTCGTCACCGCGGCCCTCGCCGCCCAGGTCGCTGAGCAGAAGGACAAGTACCTCCGCCTCTACGCTGAGTTCGAGAACTTCCGGCGCCGTGCCGCGAAGGATCGGCAGGAGGCCGAGCACCGCGGGATGAGCCACCTGCTCAAGGGGATCCTCGATACGATCGACGACATCGCGCGCTTCGCGCATGTCGATCCGGCGACGACCGACGCGCGGACGCTCGTCGACGGTGTCGCGTTGGTCGAGCGCAATCTCCTCAAGTCGCTCGCCGGGCACGGCCTCGAGGTCGTGAACCCGGTGGGGGAGCCCTTCGACCCCGCGCGGCACGAGGCGCTCACGACGGCGCCGGCCGAGCGGGCCGAGGAGGATGGGACGGTCGCACAGGTGTACCAGGTGGGGTATGTCCTCGCCGGGACCATGCTGCGTCCGGCGCGCGTCGTCGTGCGGCAGTGGAACGGCTGAGCGAGGCACGCGCTCAGCGATGGCCCAACCGGACTTCTACGCCGTCCTCGGGGTGAGCCCCACCGCGGCCGCCGACGAGATCAAGAAGACGTACCGGCGGCTCGCCAAGCAGTTTCATCCCGACACGAACCCTGGCGATGCGAAGGCGGCGGAGCGCTTCAAGGCGATCTCCGAGGCCTACACGACGCTCGGCGATGCGAAGAAGCGCGCGGAGTACGACGAGCTGCGTCGCCTCGGTGCGTTCGAGGGGTTCGCGCGCCCACGTGGTGGTGGCCGACGCGGTCCCGGTCCCGGCGCGCCGGGGATGCCGCCCGATGTAGGGGAGTTCGATCTCGGTGGGCTCGGCGGGCTTGGCGACATTTTCGGCTCGATGTTCGGCGGTGGTGCCCCGCGTCAGCCCGGCCCGCAGAAGGGGCAGGGGGTCGAGACGACGCTCGAGGTGCCGTTCCGCATCGCGGCGCGCGGGGGGAAGGTCCCGCTCGAGTTCGAGCTCGAGGGTCATCACCGGAAAATCCTCGTCACCATCCCGGTCGCGAGCGAGTCGGGCGCGCGCATCAAGCTGCGCGGTCAGGGCGGTGCGGGACGCCGCGGCGGGCCCGCCGGGGACCTCATCGTCACGCTGCAGGTACAGACCGATCCGGTCTTCACGCGTGAGGGCCTCGACCTCATCCGCATCGTCCCGATCAACGTGGCGCAGGCGACGCTGGGGGCGAAGCTCACCATCGCGACGCTCGACGAGCGTCAGGTGACGCTCACGCTGCCGGCGGGGACGTCGAGCGGGAAGCGCTTCCGAATCCGGGGGCAGGGGATCGCATTGGGGGAGCGCACGGGCGATCTCCTCGTCGAGGCGAGGGTCGTCGCCCCGGAGCGGCTGACCGAGGAGCAAGCGGAGCTGATGCGGCGGTTCGCGGCGGCGGCGGACCTCGAGCTCTGACCGCACGATGTCGCGGGCGCGCGTCACGAGGCACGTCCTGTCAGTGACAACGCGATCTACTCAGGCGGCGCGACGGTCTCAGGCCACGCGACGTGTGCGGGCCGCGAGGGCGGCTCAGGCGGCGCGGACGGGGAGGGTGCGGCGTCCGACGGCGATGACGCCGCCGCCGAGGACGACGTCGCCGTCGTAGAAGACGGCTGACTGCCCCGGCGCGATGGCGTGCACCGGCGTCTCCAACGCGATCTCCACGGCATCACCGTCGACGGCGAGCAGGGTGCCAGGCACCGGCGCCGCGCGGTGTCGGACCCGCACCTGCAGCGTTGCGCCCACGGTCGGCGCGGGGTCGACGAGCCACCGCACCGTCGTCGCGCGGAGCCCACGGCCGAGCAGCGCCTCACGCGGTCCCACGACCACGGCGCGATCGGCTGGGCGCAGTGCGACCACGTAGAGCGGTTCGGCGCGCCCGCCCGGGAGCCCGCGGCGCTGCCCGATGGTGTAGCGCGCGAACCCATCGTGTGTCCCGAGGACGGTGCCATCGAGCGCGACGATCGGACCGGGGGAGAGGGCCGGCGCGTCGGCGGGAAGCTCGCGCTCGAGCACCTTCACGTAGTCGCCGTCGGGGACGAAGCAGATCTCCTGGCTCTCCGGCTTCTCGGCGGTCAGGAGGCCGAGCTCGCGGGCGATGGCGCGCGTCTCCGCCTTGGTGAGGTCGCCGACCGGGAGCATCAGGCGGTCGAGGACGCCGCGGTCGATGCCCCAGAGGAAGTAGGTCTGGTCCTTGGCCTCGTCACGACCGCGCTGCAGGCGACCCTCGGCGAGGCGCGCGTAGTGCCCGGTCGCGATCCAGCGTGCGTCGATGGCGTCGGCCTTCGCGAGGAGGTCGCGGAACTTGGTGAAGGTGTTGCAGCGGACGCAGGGGATCGGGGTGCGCCCGGCGGCGTACTCGGCGACGAAGTCTGCGACGACGTCATGTCCGAACTCATCCTGCAGGTTGAGCACGTAGTGCGGGATGCCGAGCGACTCGGCGACGCGTCGCGCGTCGTTCACGCTGTCGAGGGAGCAGCACGGCCGGTCGGGAATCTCGCCGCCGTCGTGGAAGAGTTTCATCGTGACGCCGACGGCGTCGTAGCCCTGTCGCACGAGGAGCGCGGCGGCGACCGACGAGTCGACGCCGCCGGACATCGCGACGAGGACGCGGCCGCGGGTCACGCGACGCCGGCGAGCCCGCGGGCCTTGGCGACGAGGGCGGGGAAGAGTTCCGCGACGCGCGCGACGTCGTCGGGGCCGTTCAACGAGCCGAAGCTGATCCGGATCGCGGCGTTCGCGAGGTCTGGAGCGACGCCCATCGCGGAGAGCACGTGCGATGGTGTGATGCTCCCGCTCTGGCACGCGGAGCCGCTGGAGGCGGCGACGCCCTGCAGGTCGAGCGCCATCAGCAGTGACTCGGAGTCGGTGCCCGGCACGGAGACGTTGAGGATGTGTGGCGCGCGCGGCGCCGCACCGCCGTGGACGACGAGCCCCGGCACCTTCGCGATGAGCGCGGACTGGAGCGCGTCGCGCATCGCCTCATAGGTGCGCCAGTGCGCCTCGCGCTCGGCCACCGCGAGCTCCATCGCCCGGGCGAGCCCGACGGCCGCGGCCACGTTCTCGGTGCCCGGCCGGCGGCCACGATCCTGCGAGCCGCCGAAGAAGAGGGGTTCGAGCGGGGTCCCGCGCCGGATGTAGAAGGCGCCGATCCCCTTCGGGGCGCCGAGCTTGTGGCCACTCACCGAGGCGAAGTCGAAGGGAATCGTGCGCGCGTCGACCTCGACCTTGCCGAAGGCCTGCACGGCGTCGGTGTGGAAGAGGGCGCCCTGCGCCTTCGCGAGGGCCGCGAGCTCGCCAATCGGCTGCACAACCCCTGTCTCGTTGTTCACCCACATCAGAGAACAGACCGCCGTGTCGGCGCCGATTTTTGCCTGAGCGTCGGCGAGGTCGATGCGGCCCGTGGCGTCGATGCGGAGGAGCCGCTCCTCGGCGCCTTCCTTTGCCGCCTGGTGTGCGGCGACGAGGACCGCCTTGTGCTCCGTCGGCGAGGTGACGACCGCGCGCTTGCCCTGCGCCTTCAGCACACGCCATGCACCGAGGACGGCGAGGTTGTCGGATTCCGTCCCGCCGGAGGTGAAGCAGACCTCGTCCGGCGCGGCGCCAAGGCACTGTGCGACGCGCTCCCGGGCCTCGTCGAGTGCGGCCCGCGCCTCGCGTCCCCAGCGGTGGGTGGAGGAGGGGTTGCCGAAGCGTGGGCCGAAGTAGGGGGCCATCGCGTCAAAGACCTCGGAGCGGACCGGGGTCGTGGCGGCGTGGTCGAGATAGATCGGGGAAGCGGCCATGGGTGGGAATATAGGCCGCCCCGCTACGTGCTGGTGGGGTGGGGATGGGCGCCCTAGGTTGACCCCGAGGCATGGCCCGACCTTGGGCCATCGCCGTCGTCTCCGCCGTCGTC
>JBMTAR010000002.1:0-30638 GCA_049428925.1 Gemmatimonadaceae bacterium | reverse complement strand
CGCGATCGCCGCGCTCGGACACGCAGAGCACCGGCGCCTCATGCACGTCGTCCATAAACCGGACGCAGCGGGTGCAGAGGATGCAGCGGTTCGTCACGTACAGGACATCGCCGCCGAAATCCTCGACCGGATTGAAGCGCTTCGGCTCATGATACCGCGAATCGGCGCGCCCCTCCTGGAAGGTGTAGTCCTGCAGCTCGCACTCCCCGGCCTGGTCGCAGATCGGGCAATCGAGCGGGTGATTAATGAGCAGCAACTCGAGGACGCCCTTCCGCGCCTCGAGCGCCTTCTCGGAGTAGACGTGAACCACCTGTCCTTCACCCACCGCCGTCGCACATGAGGGCGCCAGCTTCGGGAACTTCTCGACCTCGACCAGACACATCCGGCAGACGCCGGCGACGGGGAGGCCCGGGTGGTAGCAGTAGTGGGGAACGAGGACACCGGCCGCCTTCGCCGCCTCGAGAATCGTCGTGCCCTCGGGGACGCTGACCGCGCGGCCCTCGATCGTCAGGGAGACCATCTTGGTCGCGCTCATCAGACCCCCACCGCCACGGTCGACGAGCGGCGACCGGTGATGAGTGCCTCGAACTCGCCGCGGAACCGCTTGATGCCGCTCACCACGGGCGCGGCGCAGGAGTCGCTGAGCACGCAGATCGTCTTGCCGGTCATCGACTCGGACAGGTCGAAGATGGTGTCGAGGTCTTCAAAGGTCCCCTGCCCCGCGACGATGCGCTCGAGGATCCGCGTCATCCACGCGGTGCCTTCGCGGCACTGCGTGCACTGCGCGCAGCTCTCGTGTGCATAGAAGCGCGCGAGACGAGCGAGCTGTCGGGGCATCGATTGCGCGTCGTCGAAGATGATCACGCCGCCGGAGCCGAGCATCGTGCCCACCTCCAGGAAGCCCTCGTAGTCCATCCGGACCTGCTCGGCCTCCTCGATGGTGATCACCGGCACGGACGAACCGCCCGGGATGATCGCCTTGAACGTGCGGCCCGCCGGCGGCCCACCGCAGACGTCGTACAGGAACTCCTTGAACGGAAAGCCGAGGACGACCTCGTAGTTGCCCGGCTTCGCCACATTCCCGCACACCGAGAAGAGCTTGCTGCCCGTGCTCTTCGGGCTGCTCAGGCACATCCCCTTGTACCACTCGGCGCCGTTGTTGAGGATGTGCGGCACCGCGGTCAGCGTCTCGACGTTGTTGATCGTCGTCGGCTGTCCGAAGAGCCCGGAGACGGCCGGGAACGGGGGCTTGATGCGCGGATTCCCGCGCTTGCCCTCGATCGAGTTCATCAGGGCGGTCTCCTCGCCGCAGATGTAGGCGCCGGCACCCTTGTGCACCCAGATGTCGATCCGCTTCCCGGACCCCATCGCGTTCGGACCGATCACGCCCGCGGCGCGCGCCTCAGCGAGGGCGGCCTCCATCACGCGGATCGGCTCGGTGAACTCCCCGCGGATGTAGATGTAGGCCGTCTCGGCCCCGATGGCGTACGCTCCGATCGCGACGCCCTCGATGAGCGCGTGCGGCGTCCACCGCATGATCTCCCGGTCCTTGAACGTCCCGGGTTCAGACTCGTCGGCGTTGCAGCAGAGATAGTGCGGTTTGCCGTCGTCCAGCTTCATGAAGGACCACTTGAGGCCCGTCGGAAAGCCGGCGCCACCACGGCCGCGCAGACCGGACGCCTTCACGACGTCCTGGATCGCCGTCGGGGCCATCGTAAGCGCCTGGGCGAGCGCCGTGTACCCACCCCGGGCCTTCCACCCCTCCAGGGTGCGAGCGGCCGGATCGCCGAAGTGCTTCGAGAGCACCGGCGTCTCCTGCGGATGCGACTTATGCGGATATCCCATGGCTCAGTCTCCGAGCGCCGCGAGGATGCCGGGGACCTTCTCCGGCGTCACGCACTCGACATAGTCTTCGTTGATCTGCACCGGGGTCGCGAAGCCGCAGGCGCCGAGGCACTCCACCTCGATGACCGTGTACTTCCCGTCCGGCGAGGTGAGGCCGAGCTCCTTGCACCCGGTGTGCTCCAGGAAAGCCTTGACGACGTCATCGGCGCCCGCGCAGAGGCAGGGCGAGGTCGTGCAGACCTGGATGAAGTGCCGGCCGACCGGATGCTGGTGGTACATCGTGTAGAAGGTCACGACCCCCTTCACGTAGGCCGCGGTGCAGTCGAGCTGTTCGCCGACCTCCCGCATCGCATCCTCGCTGATCCACCCGCGATCCTGCTGCACCATCCAGAGGGCCGGCAGCAGCGCGGCGCGCTTGGAGGGATAGCGGCTGATGAGCTCGTCGAGCTCGCGCCGACGCGCGGAGCCCTCGGTGAAGACCGGAAGGTACGGGGTGGATTCGCCCCCGTGACCGTGCGCGTGCGCCGGTGCGGACGGACCGTGGCTCATCGGTCGATCTCCCCCATCACGATATCGATGGACGCGTTGATGGCGATGACGTCGGAGAGGAGGTGCCCTTCCACCATCCGCGGGATCGCCGAAAGGTTCACGTAGCTGGGCGGCCGGATGCGCCAGCGCACCGGCTTCGCGGTCCCGTCGGAGACGAAGTAGTAGCCCTTCTCCCCCTTGGGGCTCTCGATCGGGACGTAACATTCGCCGATCGGCGGGCGCGGGCCCTCCATCACGAGCTTGAAGTGATGGATCATCGATTCCATTTCACTCGTCGCCTTGTGCTTCGGCGGGAGGATGAGCCGCGGGTCGTCGATGTTCACCGGGCCCTCGGGCAGGCGCGCGAGCGCCTGCTCGAGGATCCGCACCGACTGCCGGAGCTCCTCGAACCGGACGAGGAAGCGGTCGTACACGTCGCCGTTCGTGCCGACCGGGACGTCGAAGTCGTAGGTCTCGTAGCCGAGATACGGGAAGTCCTTGCGGACGTCGTAGGCGACGCCAGAGGCGCGAAGCATCGGGCCCGAGAGCCCGTAGTTGAGCGCCTCGTCCGGCGTCATCACCCCGAGGCCCACGGTGCGGCCGACCCAGATGGCGTTGCGCGTCAGCATCCGGTCGACCTGGTCGAGCGTCTTCGGGAAGCCGCTGAGGAAGGCGCGGAGTCCCTCGGTCCACCCGTCCGGCACATCGGCAATCATCCCGCCGACGCGCGTGCCGCTCGTCGTGAGCCGCGCCCCCGTCCAGCCCTCGAGCAGCTTGTACACGTTCTCGCGCTCCTGGAAGCACCAGAGGAACGGCGTGAACGCGCCGATGTCGATGCAGGTGGTGCCGAGCCAGACGAGATGCGAGATGATCCGCGACAGCTCCATCGCGATCACGCGGAGCACCCGGCACCGCTCCGTGATCTCGACACCGAAGAGCCGCTCCGCCCCGAGGACGAACGCGACGTTGTTCCCCATCGAGTTCAGGTAGTCCTCGCGGTCGGTCCACGGGATAATCTGGTTGTACTGGCGGTACTCCCCGATCTTCTCGAACCCGCAATGCAGATATCCGACGTGCGGGATGCAGCGGACGACCGTCTCACCATCGAGCTCGAGCACGAGCCGGAGCACCCCGTGCGTGGCCGGATGCTGCGGTCCGATGTTGATCAGCATGTGCTCCCCCTCGAACTCCGGCTCGAGGCCCGGTGGGGCACTGGCCAAGCCTTCGGCGCCGAGCGGGATGCGGATGGGGCGGCCATCCGGGCCCAACCCTGAGGTGGAAAGGGCGACCTCGATGGTCTTGGTGGCGGTCATCGGGTCACTCCCCCGTCCGCGCCCCGCCACCGAGGCGCTTGCGCATATCCTCGGGGAGCTGGGCGAAAGCATCGGTGATCGAGAGCTCTTCCATCGAATAGCGGGCCTCGGGGTCCGCGGCGAGCGCGTTACGGAGCTGCTCCGCGCGCGAGAACCGACCGCGGAGCGGGAAATCCTTTCGGAGCGGATGTCCTTCCGCGTACTGCTCCCAGAGCAAGATGCGACGGAGGTCCGGATGCCCCACGAAGCGGATGCCGAACATGTCGAAGCACTCCCGCTCCAGCCAATCGGCGCCCTTCCAGACCCCCCAGACACTCGGCACCTCGAGCGCCGACCCGTCCTTGGGCAGCTCGACCTTCAGGCGGAGGAACCGGCGGTAGGCAATCGACCGCAGATGCCACACGACCTCAATCGGTCGCATCGGGTCGCGATACTCGACGGCGGTGACGTCGGAGAGGTATTCGTACCGCTGCGTCGGGTCAGCCTGGAGCCAGGCGCAGATCGCGGCGACCTGGTCACGGGCCACATAGACCGTCGTCTCACCCCAGACGGTCTCGTGGCGCCCGATGGCCGCGCCGAAGCGAGCGCGGAGCGCGTCGACCGACGGATTCGCCGGACCGCCCCGGTGGGGCACCTGGGTCGGGGTGACCGGTGCCACATCCCCGGGCTGGCCGGGATAGACGATGGCGAAGGTCGGGGCGCCAGGCGCGGTGGGGGGATTCGCGCTCATGGGGCCGACCGGGTCTGGTGCACGGAGTTCCCGAACGGTTCAGAGAGCTCGTCGATGCGATGTGCCGGGATGTAGAGCTGCGAGGTCGGATCCGGCACCATCTCGTCTCGGAGCGACTCGTTCGACATCCGCTCCTCCATGATCTTCTTCTGGAGCATCATGATGCCGTGGATCAGCCCCTCGGGTCGCGGCGGGCACCCGGGCACATAGACATCCACCGGGATGATGGTGTCGATGCCCTGTACCACGGCGTAGGAGTCGAACATCCCGCCGGAGGAGGCGCAGGCGCCCATCGAGATGACCCACTTCGGCTGCGCCATCTGCTGGTAGATGCGGCGCAGGACGGGGGCCAGCTTGAACGGGACGCGTCCCGCGCAGATCAGGACATCGCTCTGCCGCGGCGAGAAGGCCATCCGCTCCATCCCGAAGCGGGCGAGATCGTAGTGGGACGCCGCGGACGCCATGAACTCGATGGCGCAACAGGCGGTCCCGAACGGCATCGGCCAGAGCGAGTTCGCCCGGCCCCAGTTGACGAGGAAGTCGAGGCGGGTGGTGATCCACCCCTCCTGCGACTGTGGGTTCCAGGAGACCGCACCGGCGCGGTCAGGGGCCGCCATCAATCCCATTGGAGGGCTCCCTTCTTCCAGATGTAGAGGTAACCGACGAGGAGGATGGCCATGAAGACAAGCATCTCGCCCAGGCCGAAGAACGAGACCTGGCCGGCTGGACACGCGCCCGCCACCAGCGGGACGGCGCAGGAGAGCTGCCGGAAGGTCGCGCTCCACGGGATCATGAACACCGTCTCGATGTCGAAGACGATGAAGAGCATGGCCACCATGTAGAACTTGATGGAAAAGCGCTCGCGGGCGTCGCTGAGCACGGGCATGCCGGATTCATACGGCTGCTGTTTCACCGGCGTCGGTCGCGACCGAGTGATCAGGTGCGACAGGCCGATGATGGCCACGGCGTTAACCGCAGCGAATCCAACGAGCAGGAGAACCGGGAGGTACGTCCGTTCCATGGGGGGGAAAGAGCGGAGCGTGATCGTGAAATATTTCACGAACTTCTGTTGTCGGTCAGGAAGCTATGCGCGGTCGCGATCGCAAGCAACGGGAACGGCCCACGAACGATCCTCCCCGCCAAGCCCTAACTCCGATCCCCGGCTGCGCGTAGTATTCCGGGGTCCACGCGCCCCACTGATCCTCAGCGGCGCCCCGCCCGCCCCCCCTCACCGCATTCCCGACCGTGTCGATCAAGAACGACCGCTGGATCACCGAGATGGCCACGAAGCACGGCATGATCGAACCGTTCGAGAGCTCCCAGCAGCGGAACGGGGTCGTCTCGTATGGCGTCTCCGCCTATGGGTACGACATGCGTGTCGCCGCCGAGTACCGCATCTTCACGAATGCGTTGAGCTCGATCATCGACCCCAAGACCTTCGACCCCAAGAGCTTCGTGGAGTACGAGGGCGATGTCTGCATCGTGCCGCCGAACTCGTTCGCGCTGGCACGGAGCGTCGAGTACTTCCGAATCCCGCGCAACGTGATGACGGTGACCGTCGGGAAGTCGACCTACGCCCGGTGCGGCATCATCACGAACGTCACCCCGTTCGAGCCGGAGTGGGAGGGGTACGTGACCCTCGAGATCAGCAACACCACGCCGCTGCCGGCGAAGATCTACTCCAATGAAGGGATCGCGCAGGTCCTCTTCTTCGAGGGGGATGAAGCGCCGCTCGTCTCGTACAAGGATAAGAAGGGCAAGTATCAGGGGCAGGTCGGCGTGACGCTGCCGAAGATCTGACCCCCCGAACCCATACCACCGCCTCCACCTCCAAGCACCTCTATGGAATCCCTCGCCACGCTCCATCCACAGGTCGTCCACTTCGCCATCGCCCTGCTCTTCCTGGGCGTGCCGCTCCGGCTCGTCGCCCTCACCGGCAAGGTCCCGTTCGCGAAGCACGCGGCGACCCTGCTGCTCCTGCTTGGCACGGCAGCGGCGGCCGTCTCGGTGAAGTCGGGCGTCGATGCCCACGGTCCGGTGGAGCGGATCCCGGGCGCCCGAGCCGCGGTGATGGAGCACGAGGAGCATGGCATCGAGGCGCGCAATCTCTTCCTCGGTGTCGCGGCGCTGGAGCTGCTGGCCCTCGGACTCGCCGCCGGCGGGAGCACCCTGCGCTTTGCCAAAGCGGCGTACATCGCGTCAGCGGCCGTCGGCCTCGCCGGGATGGGAGCGCTGTACGAGGCGGGTGAGCACGGTGGCGAGCTGGTGTACAGCTATGCGGGTGGCCCCGGAATCCGCAGCGGTGACACGACCGATGTGAAGCGCCTGCTCCTGGCCGGGCTCTTCGCGCAAGCGCAGGCAGACCGGAAAGCGGGACGCCCCGCCGACGCGGCACGGCTCACGCAGGAGATGGCGGCCCGATTCCCCGAGGACACGACGATCAAGTTCCTCGTGGTCGAGTCGCTCCAGAAGGACGTCCAAGACCTCCCGGGAGCGCTGGCGACGGTCCGCTCGATCGCGGTCGACACCGCCAGTGCCCGCTGGGTCACCCGGCAGGCCTCGGTGACGGCCGACCTCCTGCTGGCGATGGGCCACGCCGACAGCGCCCGCCTGGTCCTCGCGCCGATGGTGGAGAGGTACCCGGAGAATGCTCGCCTGAAGGCGAAGCTCGACTCGATCCGCTGAGTCCGGCACCATCCCCCCCCCCCCAGGGCCCCGGCAGCACTCGGATGCCGGGGCCCTCGTCATGACCTGCCCCGCTCCACCGACCGCCTCAGGCTGCCGGCCTGCAGCGCCTGACGGGGGCCTTCCCGACGACACTCACGCCGCGCCGGTCCACTCCGCCGCCTCGACCTTCGTGGCGCTGGCCCGGATGAAATCCCGGTTGAGCTGCATGATGGCATCAATCGAGATTCCCTTCGGACACGCCTCCTGGCACTCGCCGTGCAGCGTGCAGCCGCCGAAGCCTTCCTCGTCCATCTGCGCGACCATCGCGAGCGCACGGCGCTCCCGCTCCGGCTGACCCTGTGGCAGGGCGCCGAGATGGGTGACCTTCGCCGCGGTGAAGAGCGAGGCTGAGGCGTTCGGGCAGGCCGCGACGCACGCCCCGCACCCGATGCAGGCGGCGTTGTCCATCGCCCAGTCGGCGTCGCCCTTCGGGATCGGGAGCGCGTTGGCGTCCTGCGGCGTTCCGGTCGCGGCGGAGATGTAGCCACCGGCCTGGATGATGCGGTCGAAGGCCGATCGGTCGACCACGAGGTCCTTCACGACCGGGAACGCCTTCGCGCGCCACGGCTCGATCCAGATGGCATCGCCGTCCTTGAAGCTGCGCATGTGCAGCTGACAGGCGGTGGTGAGCTTCATCGGCCCGTGGGCCGATCCGTTGATCATCAGGCCGCACGACCCGCAGATCCCCTCACGGCAGTCATGATCGAACGCGACAGGCTCCTCGCCGCGCTGGATCAGACGCTCGTTCACGACATCGAGCATCTCGAGGAAGCTCATGTCCGGGGAGATGTCGGGGGCCGCGTACTCGACGAGGCGCCCGGGCTGGTCGGGCGACGCCTGGCGCCAGACGTGCAAGGTGAGGTGCATGCTCCCGGCGCTCACTTGTAGCTCCGCGTGCTGAGGTGGACGTTCTCGAAGGCCAGCGGCTCCTTGTTGAGGATCGGATCGACGCCGTCCCCGGCATACTCCCACGCCGCCACGTACGCGAAGGCCTCGTCGTTGCGCTTGGCCTCCCCGTCCTCGGTCTGATGTTCCGTGCGGAAATGCCCGCCACAGCTCTCCTCGCGGTGCAGGGCGTCGCGGCACATCAGCTCGGCGAACTCCAGGAAGTCGGCCACCCGCCCCGCCTTCTCGAGGGACTGGTTCAACCCCTCCGCCGCGCCGAGCACCTTCACGTCGCGCCAGAAGGCCTCCCGCAGGCGCGGGATCTCCTCGAGCGCCTGGCGGAGCCCCGCCGCGTCGCGGGCCATCCCACACTTGTCCCACATGATCTTCCCGAGCTCGCGGTGGAACGAGTCCACGGTGCGCGCGCCATTCACCGCGAGGAGGGCGCGGGTCCGGGCCTCGACACCGGCCTTGGCCTCCTGGAAGGCGGGATGATCGGTCGACACCGCCGGGAGCGGCGTGCGCGCGATGTAGTCACCGATGGTGTACGGAATGACGAAATAGCCATCGGCAAGCCCCTGCATCAGCGCACTCGCCCCGAGGCGGTTCGCCCCGTGGTCCGAGAAATTCGCCTCACCGAGGACGTGCAGCCCCGGAATCGTGCTCATCAAGTTGTAGTCCACCCAGAGGCCACCCATGGTGTAGTGGACCGCCGGATAGATGCGCATGGGCCGCGAGTACGGATCCTCGTCCGTGATGCGCTGGTACATCTCGAAGAGGTTGCCGTAGCGCTCCTCGATAGCCTTGCGTCCGAGCCGCTTGATGGCGTCGGAGAAGTCGAGATAGACGCCGCGCCCGCCGGGGCCGACCCCGCGCCCGTCATCGCAGGCTTCCTTCGCCGCGCGGGAGGCGATGTCGCGGGGCGAGAGGTTGCCGAAACTCGGATACTTCCGCTCGAGATAATAGTCTCGGTCGGCCTCGGGGATGGCCGAAGGATCCTTCCCGCAATCCTCGCGGCGCTTCGGGACCCAGACGCGACCGTCGTTGCGCAGCGACTCCGACATCAACGTGAGCTTCGACTGGTGATCGCCGCTGACCGGGATGCAGGTCGGATGAATCTGCGTGAAGCAGGGATTCGCGAAGGCGGCGCCCTTCTTGTACGCCCGGTAGGTCGCCGTGACGTTGCACCCCTTCGCATTCGTCGAGAGGTAGAAGACGTTGCCGTACCCGCCCGTCGCAAGGATTACCGCGTCCGCCGCGTGCGATTCGATCTCGCCGGTGCGAAGATCGCGCACGATGATCCCGCGCGCCTTGCCATCGACGAGGACGACGTCGAGCATCTCGTGCCGCTCGAACATCGTGACACCGCCACGCGCGATCTCCTTCTCGAGAGCCTGGTAGGCGCCGAGGAGGAGCTGCTGGCCCGTCTGGCCACGGGCGTAGAAGGTGCGCGAGACCTGCGCGCCGCCGAAGGATCGGTTGGCGAGGAGGCCGCCGTATTCGCGCGCGAAAGGCACGCCCTGCGCCACGCACTGGTCGATGATGTCGACGGACACCTGCGCGAGCCGGTAGACATTCGCCTCGCGGGCGCGGAAGTCACCGCCCTTGATGGTGTCGTAGAAGAGCCGCTGCACCGAGTCGCCGTCGTTCCGGTAGTTCTTGGCGGCGTTGATCCCGCCCTGCGCGGCGATGGAGTGCGCCCGGCGGGGCGAGTCCTGGAAGCAGAAACAGGAGACGCGGTACCCGAGCTCCGAGAGCGACGCGGCGGCCGACGCCCCCGCGAGGCCGGAACCGACCACGATGACCGAGTGTTTCCGCTTGTTCGCGGGGTTCACCAGCTTCATCTCGAAGCGGTGGCGGTCCCACTTCTCCGCGAGCGGGCCGGCGGGGATCTTGGCGTCGAGCGTGAGGGCCATGACGGGAGCTCCGGCGGTCAGTTGAGGATCCCGAGCCAGACGGCCACGGGAATCGAGGAGAATCCGGCCCAGACGATCAGCGCGAGCCCCTGGGCGACACGGCGCTCACGCGGCTCCGATGACCGCTTCGCGAGCCCGAGGGTGCGGAAGCCAGCCCAGGCGCCGTGATACAGATGCAGCCCCAGCGCGGCCATCGCGGCCAGGTAGAAGGCGGAGACGATCGGCGACCGGAACCCCAGGATCACGTTCCCGTACACCATCGTGTGGCTGAACGCCGGGTGGAACGTCCCGGTCGTGAAGTGACCGATGTGGAAGACGATGAAGGCGAGCAACAGCACCCCGCCCCACCGCATCGTCCTCGAGGCGAGTGTCGACGCAGCCGGTACCTGCTTGGCATACGCATCCGTTCGCGCGGCCCGATTGAGCTGCGTCAGCTGATACGCCGCGGTGATGTGCAGCACGGCGGCACCGAGGAGTCCGGCCCGCGCGACCCAGAGCAGTTCACCGGTCGACTTCAGGAAGGCGGCATAACGGTTCATCGCATCGGCACCGATGAACATCTGCAGGTTGCCCAGCATATGGGCCACGACGAAACCGACGAGGAGGATTCCGGTCACGGCCATCACGGCCTTCTTGCCGACCGTGGAATCCCAGAACGCACGGAGCCAGCGCATCGACGTCCTCTGAAGCAGGGCGCCGGGCCGGGGGCCAGCCTAGAGCTTCACGACCGCCATCGGCTCGCGGACGGCCTGCGCGCTCTTCTCGAGGGCCGCGCGCTCATCGTCGGTGAGCGTGACCTCGATCACCCGCTCCAGGCCGTTCCGACCGAGCTTGACCGGCACGCCGAGGAAGAGCCCCGACATCCCGTACTCACCCTCGAGCCAGGCGGAGCACGGCAGGATCCGCTTCTGATCGTTCACGATCGCTTCCACCATCTGCACCGCGCCCGACGAGGGGGCGTAGTAGGCGGAGCCGGTCTTGAGGTGCTTCACAATCTCCGCACCACCGTTCCGTGTGCGGTCGACGATCGCGTCGAGGGTCGGGCGGTCCATCAGCTGCGTGATCGGGATCCCGCTCACCGAGGTGTACGAGATGAGGGGCACCATCGTGTCTCCGTGGCCGCCGAGCACCATCGCCTGGATGTCCCGCACCGAGACATCGAGCGCGGTTGCAAGGAAGGCGCGGTAGCGCGCCGTGTCGAGCACCCCAGCCATCCCAATCACGCGCTCGCGCAGGAAGCCCGTGGCCTCCTTGGCGACCCAGCACATCACGTCGAGCGGGTTCGAAACAACGATCACGATCGCGTTCGGCGAGGTCCGCTTGATCTGCTCGCCAACCGATTTCACGATGCCCGCGTTGGTGTTGAGCAGGTCATCCCGCGACATCCCGGGCTTGCGGGCGATGCCGGCGGTGATGACGACGATGTCGGAATCGGCGGTCTCCTCGTACCCGTTGGTGCCGATGACGCGGGAATCGAAGCCCTCGATCGGCGCGGACTGCCACTGGTCGAGGCCTTTCCCCTGCGGGATGCCCTCGGCGACGTCGACCATCACAACGGTACGGGCAAGTTCCTTCTCAGCGATGCGCTGGGCGGCGGTGGCCCCGACGTTGCCGGCGCCGACGACCGTGATCTTGTTCACCATGGGGGGAGGTTGTGCGAAAGGTGTAGGGGAACGAACGAACGAAAGTTAGCGTGTGCGACGCGCGCGGTCACCGGTCATCGGTCACCCGCCCACCTGGGAGAGGGCCCGAAGGCCTCCGACGCGGAGCTGCAGCAAATCGTGTTCGAGCGGCTTTTCGGCCAATGCCTGCACGAAGAGCGGCTCGAGGGCCTCGCCTCGGCGGAGGGGATCCCGGAGGTTGACCTCGTGATCGCCGTAGAGGCAGGTCCGAAGGCGGCCGTCCGCCGTGAGCCGGACGCGGTTACAACTCCCACAGTACGTGTGGGTCATCGGCGTGATGACCCCGACCGTGCCCGGCGCCCCGGCGAACCGGTGATACCGCGCGGGACCGTTCCCGCGCGCCGGCCCGGCGTCCTCCAGCAGCGGGGCGAGCGTCGCCGCACGCGCCAACACCTCGGCGCTCGGCACGATGTGCGCGTCCGTAAGGTGCGCCATCTCCCCGACCGGCATCAACTCGATGAACCGCACGTGCACCGGGAGCCGACGCGTCAGGTCCGCCACAGCGACCACCTCATCGTCGTTGACCCCGCGCATCACGACCATATTCAGCTTCACCGGCTCGAGCCCCGCCGCGAGCGCCGCCTCGAGGGCCCGTTCGGGATGAAAGCCGAGGTCGCGGCGCGCGATGGCGGCGATGCGCTCCGGCTGGAGGGAGTCGACGGAGATGTTCACGCGATCGAGCCCCGCCGCCCGCAGCGCCGGGGCGAGTTCTGGGAGCCGGACGCCGTTCGTCGAGAGGGCGATGTCCTCGATGCCGTCCACGGCGCGTAGCTGGGCGATCAGCGTCGGAAGTTCGGGACGGATCGTCGGCTCCCCGCCGGTGATCCGGAGCCGACGCAGGCCAAGCGGGGCGAGTTGCCGCACGACGGCCACGATCTCCTCGTACGACAGAATCTCCTGCTTCGGCAGCCACGGGAGCCCTTCGGCGGGCATGCAGTACACACACCGGAAGTTGCAGCGATCCGTCACCGAGATCCGGAGATACTCGATGGCGCGCCCGTGCTGGTCGCGGAGCGGGGTGGTCACGGCGTCACACCCGTAGCCGTCCGCGTGGGGTCCACCCATCCGCGCGTACCGTCGGCGTAGTGCTCGCGCTTCCAGATCGGGACTCGCCGCTTGACCTCCTCGATCACGAACCGCTGCGCGTCGAGCGCGGCTGCACGGTGCGGGTGGGCGACCGCGATCGCGATCGACGCCTCGCCCAGCGTGAGCGTCCCGATCCGGTGCTCCACGACAAGGCGGGGCGTCCCGAATCGTCGAACCGCCTCCTCGGCGATCCGCTCGAGCTCCTCAGCCGCCATCGCACCGTAGGCGCTGTAGTCGATCCCGGTGACGGGGCGGCCGTCATTGACCTCGCGCACCGTGCCGACGAAGAGGGTCACGGCACCGCACGACGGGTCGGCCACTTCCCCGACGAGGTCGTGGGGCGCGAGCGGACGCTCGACAATGGCGGTCCGCACTCTCAGCCCCCCGCGACCGGCGGGATCACCGCGACCTCGTCACCCGCCCGAAGGACGGTCGCGCGATCGGCGTAGCGACGATTGACGGCAATCATCGGCTCCGGCAGCTGGACCCCGGGAAGGACCCGAGCGCCGAGGACCTCGATCAGCTGCGCCACGGTGGCACCCTCGGGGATGTCGACCGCGACGACCGAGCCAAGGGCATCACCCCATGAGGCGAAGCACAGGACGGAGAGGACCATCCGGCGCGCCTCCGGTTCAGCTCACGCCTCGGTCTCTTCCTCGACCTCGAGGCCGGCAACCAGGGCGCGGAGCTCCTTCGAGGGCTTGAAGACCGGGACGGGACGTGCCGACACCTCGACGGGCTCCCCTGTACGCGGATTCCGGGCCATTCGGGTCTTCCGGTTCCGGATTTTGAAGGTGCCGAACCCACGCACCTCGATGTTCCGCTGCTCCTTGAGCGCGTCCTTGATCGCGTCCAGGAAGGCGTCGACCACGCGGGCGCAATCCTTCTTCGAGATGGTCGGCCCGGCGGTCCGGGTGATCGCCTCGGTCACCTGCTCGACGAGGTCGGCTTTGGTCATCGACATGCGCGTGGGGGGCAACGGGTCCGGGGGTCAGTCTAGAGGCGTACCCTATTGACTGTCAAGCGGTTGCGTGGCCTGCCATCGCCGCCAGGAACTCGTCGAAATGCGGCACGGCATCGTGCGGCCCGGGGGCCGCCTCGGGGTGGTACTGGACCCCGAACACGGGCAACGACCGGTGCCGGAGCCCTTCGACCGTCCCATCGTTCAGGTTGACGTGTGTGACGATCAGATCAGGGGCCCCGGGCACGCCCTCAGGTCCACCTTCGACGGCGAACCCGTGGTTCTGGCTCGTGATGAGAACTTCACCGCTCGCAAGATCCTTCACGGGATGGTTCCCACCGCGGTGACCGAAGGGAAGCTTGGTCGTGGCGCCGCCGAAGGTCAGTCCGAGCAACTGGTGACCGAGACAGATCCCGAACACCGGGACGCCTGACTCCGCGATGGCACGGATCGCCGCAGGGGCATACGTCACGGCTTCCGGATCGCCCGGCCCATTCGAGAGGAAGACGCCATCAGGTCGCTCGGCGAGAACCTCAGCCGCCGACGTGGTCGACGGAACGACGGTGACACGACACCCGCGGGCCTCGAACATCCGGAGGATGTTTCGCTTGATGCCGTAGTCATACGCCACGATGTGATGGGGCGCCTGCGGATCCCCCCACAGGTACCGCTCCCGGGTTGAGACCCGAGACGCGAGATCGAGCCCCGCCATCGAGGGACACGCCTCGAGCGCGGCACGGTCGGCGTCCGACGGGGCGACACCGGCGCCGATGACGCCACGGAGCACGCCGCCGGAGCGCAGATGACGGGTGAGCCGACGGGTGTCGACCTCGGAGAGGACCGGCACGTGGGCGTTTGCCAGCCAGGGACCTAGCCCCTGCTCGGCACGCCAGTTCGAATACGGCTCGGAGAGTTCGCGCACGACGACGCCGGCCACCTGCGGGACGGCCGACTCAAGGTCCTCGGTGTTCACGCCGTAGTTCCCGATCATTGGCGCGGTCATCACCACGATCTGCCCGCGGAATGACGGGTCGGTGAAGGTCTCCTGATACCCACTCATCCCGGTCGTGAAGACAACTTCGGCGACGGCAGGCCCGGCGAGCGGATGATGGAGCCGTCCGAGAAAAAGGGTCCCGTCCTCGAGGAGGAGGAACCCCGGGGTGGCGCGAAGAGACGCGGCCGTCACGGCTGCGGCTGGGTCGTCGGCGTGGTCGGGGCGGCGGGAGCCGGCGTCAGCGGGACCGCGGACGGGACGCTGGTACCGGTCGCGGGGGCAGGCGCCGTAGCGGCCGGAGCAGCGATGTCGTCCAGGATGGACCGGGGCCCAGCCGAGCGGCTCGACATCAGCTGCAGCACGAAGGCGAGGAAGATGAAGATCCCACCCGCCCACCAGCTCGTCTTGGTCAGCAAATCCCCGGCCTGACGAGACCCGAGGACCGCAGGGGCCGACGACGACGCCCCGCCGAAGTTCGCGGCGACGCCACCCCCCTTGCCGGCCTGCAGGAGCACGGCGGCGGCCAAGATCAGGGCGTCAAGAATGAGCAGGACGAGAAGAAACGTGTACATAGCGGAGTCGGATGCTGCGGGTCAGGACTGCGGTAAGCCTCGAAGAATACGGAGCTTACCGCACCCGAGCAACCCTCAGCCCGCTCGGACGATGGCCAGCCACTGCTCGGCGTCGAGGCTCGCCCCGCCCACCAGGACGCCATCCACGCCGTCCGTGGCCAGCAACGCCTCGACGTTGGAGCGGTTGACGCTCCCGCCGTAGAGGATCGGCACCGCCCCGCCCCGCTCACCGATCAGGGCACGGAGCACGGCAGCAATCGCCTGGTGGACCTCGGCGGCGTCTGCCGGCGTCGCGGTCCGCCCCGTGCCGATCGCCCAGACCGGCTCGTACGCGACGATGGCGCTGGCGACCGCCGAGGGCTCGAGCCCCGCGAGTCCGGCGCGTAACTGACGCGCGACGACCCCGAGGGTCTCCCCCGCCTCCCGCTCCGCGAGCGTCTCACCGACGCAGAGCACCGGGGTCAATCCCGCGCGGACGGCTGCCGCCAACTTGAGGCCCGTCTGCGCGTCGGTCTCCCCGAAGAGCTGCCGCCGCTCCGAGTGACCCACGAGCGCGTACCGCGCCCCCGCGCCACGGGCGAGCGCCGCGGACGTCTCCCCGGTGAACGCGCCTTTGTCCTCCCAGTGCAGGTTCTGAATCCCCGCACCGAGATCGGATCGGTCGCGCGTCGCCTCAACCACGACGTGGAGCGAGACCGCCGGGGGAAAGAACAGCACGCGCCGATCCTGCTGGCGGGTGTACTGATCGAGAAACGTCCGCATGAAGGCGGCGGCGTCGGCCGGCGCCTGGTGCATCTTCCAATTCGCCGCGAAGAGCCTCGCCTTCACGCGCCGACCGTCTCGAGCGCGACGACGCCGGGGAGCGCCTTCCCCTCGAGGAACTCAAGGGAGGCCCCGCCACCGGTCGAGACGTGGCTCATCCGCGCCGCGAGGCCCGCCGCCTCGACAGCCGCCGCGGAGTCCCCACCACCGACAATCGTCGTGGCGCCGCGAGTCGTCGCCTCGGCCATTGCCTCGGCGACGGCATTGGTCCCCGCGTCGAACGGCGCCGTCTCGAAGACGCCCATCGGACCGTTCCAGATGATCGTCTTCGCACTCCCGATGGCTCGACGGTACGACGCGATCGTCTCCGGGCCGACATCGAGCATCGCCTCGTCCGACGGAATCGCATCACGATGCACCGCGTGGGCCTTCGCGCCCTCGGCGATCGCTGGCGCGACCGTCGCGTCATGCGGCAGCGTCAGTCGGTACGCGGCCCGCGCCATCAAGTCCGCCGCCATCTCCACGCGATCCGGTTCCACGAGCGACCGCCCGGTTTCGAGCCCCATCGCCTTGTAGAAGGTGCAGGCCATCGCCCCGCCGACGAGGATCCCATCCACCTTCGGGAGCAACGCCTCGATCACATCGATCTTCCCCGAAATCTTGGATCCCCCGAGAATCGCGATGAACGGACGCTTCGGCTTCTCGAGCGCCGTGCCGAGGTAGTCGAGCTCGCGCGCCATCAGGAGGCCGGCCACCGCGGGGCGCAGGAGCCGCGCGACCCCCTCGGTGGAGGCGTGCGCCCGGTGTGCCGCTCCGAAGGCGTCGTTCACGTAGAGATCGCCCAGGCGCGCGAACGCCTGCGCAAGCGTGGCGTCATTCGCCTCCTCGCCCGCCTCGAACCGCGTGTTCTCGAGGAGCGCGACCTGTCCGTCGGTCAGCGCGCGGGTGGCGGTTTCGGCGTCGGCGCCGACGACGTGCGGGATGAAGCGCACCGACGCGCCGAGCAGCGTCGCCAGGCGCTCCGCCACCGGCGCGAGCGTGTAGCGCGGATCCGGCTTCCCCTTCGGCCGGCCGAGATGCGAGCAGCAGATGACACGCGCCCCGGCCGCGGTCAGCGCCGCGATGGTCGGGAGTGCAGCGCGGAGCCGGGTATCATCGGATACCGCACCAGAGCCGTCCTGCGGCACATTGAAATCGACGCGCAGCAGGACGCGACGGCCCTTCAGGTCGGCGGCCGAGAGGTCACGGATGGTGCGAACGCGCATCAGTTGCTCAGAGCGCGGCGCCGACGATCTCAATCAGGTCGACGCAGCGAGAGGAATACCCCCACTCGTTGTCGTACCAGCCGGAGAGCTTCACGAGCGTTCCGTCGATCACGTTGGTGCTCTTCCCGTCCATAATCGTCGAGTGCGGGTTCCCCACATAGTCAATCGACACGAGCTCCTCCTCGGTGTAGGCGAGGATCCCCCGCAGCGCGCCGGCGGCCGCCTCCTGGAACGCCGCGTTGACCTCGGCGATCGTCGTGGGGCGCTCGACCTCGACCGTCAGCTCGACGAGGGAGACGTCTGGGGTGGGCACGCGAATCGCGATGCCGTCGATCTTCCCCTTCACCTCCGGGATCACGAGCGCCGTCGCCTTGGCGGCGCCGGTGGTGGTCGGGATCATCGAGAGCGCCGCGGCCCGCGCGCGCCGCAGGTCCTTATGAGGCAGATCGAGGATGCTCTGGTCGTTGGTATAGCTGTGAATCGTCACCATCGCGCCGTGGCGGAAGCCGAAGTGGTCGCGGACGACCTTCACCATCGGGGCGAGGCAATTCGTGGTGCAGCTCGCGTTCGAGATGATATGATGGGTGGCGGGATCGAGCCGGTCCTGGTTGACACCGAGCACGACGGTGATGTCCTCGCCGGTCGCCGGCGCGGAGATGATCACCTTCCTGGCTCCGGCCGCGAGGTGCTTCCGCGCGTCATCAGCCTTCGTGAACCGGCCGGTGGCCTCGAGCACGATATCGACGCCGAGCGACCGCCACGGGAGCGCCGCGGGGTCTTTCTCCTTCAGGACTGCGATGCGATGCCCGTCAATCGTGATCGACTCCGCATCGTGGGAGACCACGCCGTCGTACGCCCCGTGCACGGAGTCATACCGGAAGAGGTGCGCGAGCGTCTTGGTGTCGGTGAGGTCGTTGATTGCCGCGATCTCGAACACGGCGCCCCGCTCCATCGCCGCGCGGACCACCTGCCGTCCGATTCGACCGAACCCGTTGATGCCGACGCGAATCGCCATGACCGTCTCTGCTCCCAGGTGAGAATCAGGGGTCGCCGAGCCCGCGCGCCCGCCCGAACGTGAGGTAACTGATTGTGCGGACGCCAGCGGCGAAAAGCGCCGCGGCGCACGCGTTCATCGTTGCACCGGTGGTGAAGACGTCGTCCACGAGGATCGGATGGCACCCGACCAACGCATCTGCCTGCGACGCGACCGGCGCAAACGCTCCGTGAACGTTCGCCAGTCGCTCGGTGGGAGTCAATCGCGTTTGTGACGCGGTGCCTCGCGTTCGCCGCACCGCGTCGCAAACGGGAAGTGCCCACGCCGCGCCGACCGCCTCCGCGAGGCGCCGCGCCTGATTGAACCCACGCTCCCGCTCGCGGTCCGGTGCGAGCGGCACTGGGACAAGCGCCACACGCTCCCGCTCGACATCCACCGGGAAGCGGAGGCTCGCGAGTCGGCGGGCGCTCGGCCGCGCCACGGCTGGCCACCCGTCGTATTTCAGCGCGCCAAGGATTCGACTCGCTGCGGCGTCCGGCATCCACGCATAGGACCGGACGGCGCGCACGTACGGGGGGAGCATCGTGCAGGTCCGACACGCCCCAGCTCGAGGCATCGGATGGCCGCAACGCGCACACTGCGGATGCGGGAGTCGGCGCACGTGGCTCCAGCACAGCCCGCAGATGAGGCTGGCCTCGCTGTCATTAAGCGAGGTGTCACAAGCGGCGCAGACGCGCGGAAAGATGAACTGATCGGCGGCGTGCACGAGGCGGGTCCACCCGCCGCGCCGCGTGGATGTCACGGCCTCCCCGATGCCGAGTCCTCTCGCGCGCTCCGGAGCGCGGCCCACATCACATCGACATCCGGCTCGGATCCGAACCACTGACGGAAGGCGGCGGCGCCCTGCGCCACGAGCATCGTCAACCCATCCTCCGCCTGCAACCCAGCCGCGCGGCTGGCGGTCACCCAGGGCGTGGTGCCGACGCGTCGATACGCGAGGTCGAGGACGCGGGCGGAGGCGCTCAGTCGCTCCGGCGCGATGGGGAGCGCGTCGCCCGTCAATCCAAGCGGCGTCGCGTTGATGATGAGATCAGCACCGAGGCAGGCCGCATCGATATCTGACGTGACGTGGACAGACGGCCCAGCGAATCGGGCGCGCAACGCCTCGCCACGGGCCGGCGACCGGCTCCAGATACCGACCGACGCGATCTCCTCGTGCACGGCCGCCAGCACGGCCGCGGCCGCGCCGCCGGAGCCGAGCAGGCCGACCCGCGCCCCGTGCAGCCTCGCCACGCCGAGCGAGGCGATGGCCGCCCGCACGCCGATGACATCCGTGTTATCGCCGATGATACGTCCTGCCTCGACCCAGAAGGTGTTCACCGCCCCGACACGCTCGGCGACCGCCGTCCGCGCGTCACACGCTGCGAAGGCCGCGGCCTTGTGCGGGACCGTGACATTGCCCGCGCCATCGGTATCCCGCATACCGGCAAACACCGCGGCGAAGGAACCGGGCGCGACGTCCACCGCGTCGTACTGCGCGGCGATTCCGGCCGCGGCGATCGCCGCATTCTGGAAGACGGCGGAGAGGGAGTGCGCCACGGGATGCCCGAACAGGACGATCTGGCGGACCTTCCCGGACGACGCCGTCATGACCGTGCGGCGTGCCAGCGCGCGAGCGCCGCGACCACCGCCCCCTTCAGCTCGGCGTACGTCGCGCGATAGGTATCGAGGTCGCCGCCGAACGGATCTGCGACCGGGAGGGCCTGCGAGTCCGCGGACGCATAGGCCGTCAGCAGGTGTGCTCGCTCCCCGCCCCCGACGGCCCGCACCCGCTCGAGATGCCGAGGGCCCATCACGAGGATGAGCGAGGCGGCGTCAACCAAGGCTGGCGTGAGCAGACGCGCGCGATGCATCGAGAGATCCTGCCCCTCCTCCAAGGTGACCACGAGCGCCCCATCCGACGCGTCCTCGCCATCGGTCGCGGCGACCCCGGCGCTCTCCACGACGATGTCGGTCCATCCGACGCGCTGGAGATGACTCCGCGCGATCGCCTCCGCCATCGGGCTGCGGCAGGTGTTCCCCGTACAGACGAAGAGGATGCGGTCGGGCATCAGTCGGCCACGAGATCGGGACAGACAGCACGCAGGGCCGCCGAGGAGATCGCGCCGGGACGGATCACGCGCGGGTGACGGCCCGTGCAATCGATCACCGTCGACGCGTCGGAGGGGGCGAGACGGCCGCCGTCGAGCACGCGAATCCCGCCGCGCGCGACCTCGCCACCCCAGCGATCCAGGATCTCCCCGGCGGTCACCGCCGGTGGTTGTCCTGGAAGGTTGGCCGAGGTGCTCGTGATGGGATCGTTCAACACCCGGAGGAGGCGCTGTAACCCCTCGTGGGGTGTCCATCGCACCGCGATGCCGCCCTCGGGACCGCGGAGACGATCGGGGACCCGTCGCTCCCCCCCCGGCAACACGAGCGTCAATGGGCCCGGCCAGAAATGCGCAGCCAACATGCTGGCCGAGCGCGTGAGGTGCAGGCCGATCCGCTGGAGCATCGCGGTGTCGCTGATCAGGAGCAGGAAGGGTTTCGCCGGCGGGCGTCGCTTGAGCGCCACCAACCGATCGACCGCGTCGCGATCGATCATCGTGCCGAAGCCATATACCGTCTCCGTCGGGTACGCGAGGATCCCGCCCGCCTGCAGGTGCGCGACAGAGGCCCCGAGTGACGCCTCAACCTCCTCAGGCGACCAGAAGGGGATGCTCCGCGCCTCAGGCATCTCCTACTCCTCGAGCGACGCCAGCAGGTCGGCGCGCGCGAAGTCCCCCGCCTCGGTCACCTTGAGCGCCCGCTCGCTGCCCGTGACCACCCGTACCTCCGCCCCAAGGGCCTCGCAGAGGGCCGCGTCATCGGTGGCCACCGCGTGATCGCCGCGGCGGACCGCCTCCCGATGCGCGCGTTCAAGCAACGCGCGCGGGAACCCCTGCGGCGTCTGGGCGCGCCAGAGGCCCGCACGCGGTACGGTCCGCACGATGCGACCGTCGGCGTCGACCTCCTTGAGCGTATCAACAACAGGCAGCGCCGCGATCGCCGGCACGCCGCCCCGGGCGACCTCGACGACTCGGGCGATCATCGAGTCGGTCACAAGCGGGCGGGCCGCATCGTGCACCAGCACCGTCGCGCATTCCGACGGCAGGTCCTCAAGCCCATTCCGCACCGACTCAGCGCGGCTCGCGCCGCCGACGGAGAGGAGGAGACGATCTGGGTCACTCTGGAAGAGCCAGGGCGGCGGGTCACCGGCGTACCGCTGCGGCAGGACGCAGACGACCATCGCGACCGCGGGATGCGCTTGGAAGCGCTGCAGCGCATGCAGCAACATTGGCTTCCCCGCGACCCAACGAAACTGCTTGAGCTCAGCCCCGCCGATCCGGGTGCCACTGCCACCCGCAACCAGCACCACACCGACATCGCGGGCCGCGCTCATCGGAAGAGCTCCCGAAAGAGCGCCCCGAGATCCGGCACCCCGCGCACGGTCAGCGACGAGCGCGTGCGTCGCTTCGGCACACTCCGCTCCGCGACGTACGCGACCTGCATCCCGAGCTTCTCTGCCTCGGCGAGGCGTCGGTCGAGCTGCGAGACGGGGCGCACCTCCCCGGCGAGCCCGACCTCCCCGATGCACACCGCGCCGTCGGGGAGCGGCCGGTCGTAGACGCTGCTCGCGAGCGCGGCCGCCACGGCGAGGTCACCGGCCGGTTCCTGGAGCCGGACGCCGCCGACGACGTTAAGGAAGACGTCGAGCGTGGCGAAGGAGAGGCCGGCGCGCTTATCGAGCACCGCGAGCAGGAGCGCGAGGCGCCGGCCGTCGTATCCGGTGCTCACGCGTTGCGGCGTGCCGAACCCAGCTTTCGCGGCGAGCCCCTGCACCTCCAGCAGCATCGGCCGGGTCCCCTCGATGAGACAGGTGACGGCACTCCCACTCGCCCGCACGCCGTCGCGATCCCCCAGGAAGAGCGCGCTCGGGTCATCGACCGCGACGAGACCCTGCGGAGTCATTCGGAAGACGCCGAGCTCGTCGACGGAACCGAATCGGTTCTTTGTCGCGCGGAGCACCCGGTGGTCCCCCGTGCCCTCGCCCTCGAAGTAGAGCACCGTGTCCACGATGTGCTCGAGCGTCTTCGGGCCGGCGATGCCACCGCCCTTGGTGACATGCCCGACGACGAGCACCGCCGTGCCCGACTCTTTCGCGAACCGCATCAGCCGCGCGGCACACTCCCGCACCTGTCCGACATTCCCCGGCGCGCCCTCGAGGTCCCCGGTGAAGACGGTCTGGATGGAGTCGACGATGAGGACGGCGGGCGCCGCATCAGCCGCCGTTGCCAGGATTGTCTCGAGATTCGTCTCGCCGAGGAGCGGTACGCTCCCCGCGTCCACCTGGAGCCGATCCGCCCGCAGCTTCACCTGGAGCGGCGATTCCTCGCCGCTTACGTAGAGCGTGCGATGACCGGCGCCCTCAAGCAGCGCCGCGACCTGGAGCAGGATGGTGCTCTTCCCGATCCCTGGCTCGCCGCCGATCAAGACCATCGCACCGGGGACGACACCGCCACCGAGCACGAAGTCGAACTCGCCGAGACCGGTGCGAAGCCGCTGGGATTCCTCGCCGCGGACATCGCGGAGCCGCGGGGTTTCGCGCACCGACCCACCCTCGCCAAGAGCCGAGGCACCGGCGCGGCGGCGCGCTGCGCCGGCCCCTTTGCCGGCGACCGCCTTCGCCGCCGCCTCCTCCTCGACCAAGGTGTTCCACTCACCGCATCCCTCGCAGCGACCGGCCCAGCGGAGGGACTCGGCACCGCAGTCGGTGCACCGGTAGACGGACTTCGTCTTCACCCGTTCGGCTGGCGGCTGGTCCAGTTCTCGAAGCGCGTGTGCTGCTTGCGGAAGTGGAGCTTCACGTAGCCGGTGGGACCGTTGCGCTGCTTCCCGACGATGACCTCGGCGTAGCCGTCGAGCGGCGTATCCGCCATCCCTGGCACCATCCGCGGATTCCCCGCCTCGTCATAGGGGCGCTCGTTCATCTCCGGCCGGTAGATGAAGAGCACGACATCGGCGTCCTGCTCGATCGCGCCGGAGTCGCGGAGGTCGGAGAGCTGCGGCTTCCGATTCTCGCCGCCCCGCTGTTCGGAGGCGCGCGAGAGCTGCGAGAGGGCCAACACCGGGACCTTGAGCTCCTTCGCCAGCGCCTTGAGCGAGCGGGAGATCATCGAGACCTCCTGCTGGCGGCTCTCCGAATTGGCCGGACCCGAGACCAGCTGCAGGTAGTCGACGATGATCAGCCCGATGTCCGCCTGGCTCTTGAGCCGGCGGGCCCGCGAGCGGAGCTCGAGGACGCTGAGCCCCGGGGTGTCGTCGATCCAGACCGGGGCCTGCCCGAGCAGCGCGGCGGCCTTCGCGAGATTCGACGCGTCCTGCGCCGTCAACGCGCCGGAGCGGAGCCGCTGCGCATCGACGTAGCCCTCGGACGCGAGCATGCGGAGGAGCAACGACTCCGTGCTCATCTCGAGCGAGAAGATCGCCGTGGGCACGCCCCCCTCGATCGCTGCGTACTGCGCGATGTTGAGGACGAACGCGGTCTTCCCCATCGAGGGACGCGCCGCCACGATGACCAGGTCCGACGGCTGGAAGCCGAGCGTCATCTGGTCGAGGTCCTTGAACCCGGACGGGACGCCGGTGAGCGAGCCCCCCGCCGTGCGCAGCTGCTCGATTCGCTCCATCGCCGACCAGAGCAGCGACTTGATGCGGACGAACCCCTCGTTTCCTCGACTGTCGTTCAGCTCGAGGATTCGATGCTCGGCCAAGTCGAGCAGCTCCGCCGCGTCGGCCGGGCTCTCGTGCCCTTCGCGGACAAGGGCCGTCGCCGTTTCGATCAGGCGGCGCCGAAGCGCCTTCTCCCGCACGATGCGGCAGTGGTGCTCGACGTTGGCCGCCGTCGGGACCTCATCGAGCAGTCCGCCGATGTACTCCTTGCCCCCGGCGGCGGCGAGGTCTCCGCGCTGCTCGAGCTCGTTTGCGAGCGTGAGCGGATCGACGACCGCCCCGCCCCCGTGCACCGTGAGCATCGCCCGGAAGAGCCGGCGGTGCCCCTCACGGTAGAACATGTCCTCGGTGACGAACTCGGCCGCGGTGACGATCGCATCTGAGGAGAGGAGCATCGCCGCGATCACGGCGCGCTCCGCGTCCTCCGACCAAGGGGGGCGGCGGTCGCGGAACGGGTCGACGTTGGTCGACTTAGGGGCGATCGAAAATTCGACGGGCGAGCTGGACATCTTCCCAGGCCGGGCGTTTCCAATTGGGGTTCCGCAGGAGCGCGGCGGGGTGGTACGTGGCGACGAGCGGGATCCCGTGATAGCGATGCTCCAGGCCGCGCAGCTTCCCGATAGGGGAATCTGTCTCCAAGAGCGTCTGCGCGGCAAACGTGCCGAGCGCGAGGATGATCTTGGGCTGGAGGAGCTCGAGCTGGCGGAGGAGGAAGGGCCGGCACGCCGCGACTTCCGCGGGGCTCGGGTTCCGGTTCCCCGGCGGCCGGTGCTTCAGCACATTGCAGATGAAGACGTCCTCGCGCTTGAATCCGATGGCCTCGAGGATCTTGTTGAGGAGCTCCCCCGACTTCCCGACAAACGGCCGACCGAGCTCATCTTCGGTCTCCCCGGGGGCCTCCCCGACGACAACGAATCGAGCCGACGGGTTCCCCTCGCCGGGGACGTGGTTCCGAGCCGTCGCCCCAAGCGCGCAGGCACCGCATCGCGCGATGGCTGAGGCGACCTCGTCCAGGCTCGCGAGGTCAGTGAGCCCGCTCCCAGGGGCGCCCGACCCCACCTCAATCCGGTACGCCGCGTCCTGCGGTGGAACCGGAGCCGTGGCGCGGGAGGCAAGCGCCGGCGGGACCGCCCCCTCCGCCGATGCCATGGTCCCTGATACGGCTGACTCCTCGGGCCGCACGACCGGACGCTCCGCCGGCGCCTTGGCGCGCGAAGCGGGCGCGGCATCGATGGCCTTGAGTGCCTCGCGCCAATCCCCGTCCTTCGCCGCCTCGGCCGCCGCACGACGGGACGCCGAATCCGGAGGCGCCGGAATCGGCCGCGCACCAGCGACGCCAGCGACGCCAGCGGACGCCGGGCGCCCCCCGGACGAGGCGGGCGCACTCGGAGGTGTCGCCCGCTGGGCGAGCACGCGGTAGGCCTCCTCCACGCTCACCCCGTCGAGGACGAACTCGGACTCGCCAAGCTCGCGACGCTGCCGGAGGTACGCGAGGAGACGCGCGTGCGCGTCACTCATCGGCGGACCGCCACACGATCCCAGATGGCGTCAGCAGTCTCTGTCTTCGACATCAGCGGCAACGCCTCGCGGGACCCGTTGGCGCCGAGCAGCGTGACGCGGTTCGTGTCGTAGCCGAAACCCGCCCCCGCCTCACGTGCACTGTTCGCGACGACAAGGTCCAAGCCCTTGGCCGCCAGCTTGCGCGCGGCATTGTCCTCGAGGTCGTCGGTCTCGAGGGCGAAGCCGACGGTGACCAACCCTGCGGGTCGCGCGGCACGCGTCGCCGCGAGGATGTCGACGGTCGGCTCGAGCACGAGCGGCGCAGGCGTCGCCCCGGCGACTTTCTTGATCTTCGCCTCGGCGACCGCCGCCGGTCGGAAGTCGGCGGGCGCGGCCGCCATCACGAGCACATCGGCGCCTTCGAGCTCCGCACGCACCGCGTCCGCCATCTCCGCCGTGGTCGTCACGGCCCGCGTGCAGATCCCGCCGAACGGGAGGGGCACCTGCAGCGGCCCGTGGATCAGCATCACCTCGGCCCCACGGCGCCACGCGGCCGACGCGAGGGCGACTCCCATCTTGCCGGTCGATTCGTTCGAGAGGAACCGGACGGGATCGATGGGCTCCCGCGTCGGGCCTGCGGTTACGACGACGCGACACCCCCGGAGATCCTGCACCGGCTCGAGCAGCCGCGCCGCGTGCGCGAGGATCTCGTCCGGTTCCGGCATCCGCCCCGGGCCGGCGCCCTCATCCGGCGACGCGAGCGGTCCAGTGCCGGGCTCGATCACGACGCGACCGGCGGCGCGGAGCTGGGCCGCGTTCGCCTGCACCTGCGCGTTCGCCCACATCGCGTCATTCATCGCCGGCGCGACGAGGACTGGGGCAGTCGTCGCGAGGAGGCAGGCGAGGAGGAGGTCGTCGGCGTGACCGTGCGCCGCGCGAGCGAGGAACTCCGCGGTGGCCGGCGCGACGATGACGAGTTCGGCGGCTTTGGCCAGCCGGATATGGTCGAGGGCGTGGCCCTCACCGATGAGCGCGTGGTGGACAGGTCGCCCGGTCAGCGCCTCGAAGGTCACCGCCCCGATGAACTCCCGGGCGGATCGGGTCATCACGACGTCCACGACGGCGCCCGCCTGCGCAAGGCGCCGCGCGAGCCACGCCGACTTGTAGCTCGCGATCCCCCCGGTCACGCCGAGGAGGATGCGCCGACCTTCGAACGGTCGCATCCGGGGCGTGGCCGGGCTACGGTGTTACTCGCCCGGCGCGCGACGACGCGGGACGACGCGGTACTCGATGTCTCCCCCGGAGAGGTCCTCGAGCGCGCGGGTGGTGAGCTTCTTCTCGCCCGGCTTGGAGCCGTGGCGGGGGAACTCGTTCAGGACGCGGGCGTACTTCGCCGCCACGAGGACGGAGAGGTACTTGTTGGTCGCGTGACGGGTGACGTCCGCGGGCGTGAAAACCTGCATGGGAACCTCGGGTGTGAAACGGGTGACGACCGACTACGTGGTGACCGGCACCGCGCGCTCCAGCCCATCGACCAAGCGCGCGATCACGGCCTCGACCTTCTCCCCCAGCGCGGGCAACCGCTCCCGCCGGAGCTCTTCACTTTCGATGATCTCCCCAACGCGGCGGACCGCGTGCGCGAGCTCATCGTTCTCCACCAGATACTGGTACCGCTCGGCGTCCCGCAGCTCGTGCCGCGCATTGCGCAGCCGCACCTGGAACGCCTCCGGCGACTCCGACTGCCGACCCTGCAACCGCGAGACAAGCACCTCGACGCTCGGAGGGACGATGAAGACCGTGACCGCGTCCGGGAACGCCGTCACGACCTGCCGAGCCCCTTGCACGTCGATGTCGAGGAGGACGTGCCTCCCCGAGGAGAGGACCCGCTCGACCTCGGATCGGAGCGTGCCATACCGCCGCCCGTGGACTTCGGCCCACTCGGCGAAATCACCCTTCGCCACGCGGGCGTCGAACGCCTCGGGAGATAGGAAAAGATAATCAACGCCGTCCACTTCGCCGGCCCGGGGGGCCCGGGTCGTGCAGGACACCGAATACCCGAGGTCGGCCCGTGTCCGCAGCAGCTCCCGGGCGATGGTGGTCTTCCCCCCCCCGGAGGGGGCTGAAAGGACCAGCAGGAACGGGCGCCCGCTCACTCGAGGTTCTCCACCTGCTCGCGGATCCGCTCGAGCTCCTCCTTGATGGCCACCACCTCCCCGAGCATCACGGCGTCGTTCGCCTTGCTGCCGGTGGTGTTCGCCTCTCGGAGCAGCTCCTGGAGCAGGAACCCGAGCCGCTTCCCCACCGGCTCCGCGCCCCCGCCCTGGAGGGTCTCGCGGAAGGCGGCGATGTGTGCCGCGAACCGGTCGAGCTCCTCGCCGACGTCGAGCTTGTCCGCGAGCAGGACGACCTCGTGGGCGAGGCGCTGGGGGTCGATCGTGACCCCACCGGTGAGCTCCGCCACCCGCTCCTGCAGCCGCTGCCGCTGGGCGGCGAGCCGCTCCGGGGCCCGCGCGCCGATACGGGCGACGGAGGCCTCGATGAGCGCCAACCGCTCGCTGACGACCGCGGCCAGGCGCGCCCCTTCATTCGCGCGCATCCCCTGCAACGCCGTCGCCGCCCCCTCGACGATCGCCAACAACTCGGCGGATGTCCCCGCGCCGACGAGTTCCTCATCCCGGGCGACCCGGACCACCTCGGGGAGCCGCAGGATGGTCCCCACGTCGACCCCACCGTCCAGCTGGTGCAGGAGTTGGAGCCGGCGCAGTTCGGCCGCATAGGAGGCGAATCGCGCCTCGTCGATGGTCGCACCGCCGGTCACGCTCGTCTGTTCGATCCGCACGAAGGCGGTCACGTGTCCGCGCGCGACCCGCTGGCGGAGCAACTCGCGAACCTCGCCTTCCCACGCGAGGAAGGGGGTCGGCAGCTTGATCGACGGGTTGAAGAATCGGTGGTTCACCGAACGGAGCTCCACGCTGACGCGCGAGCCCCCCACCGGCCCTTCGGCCGTTCCAAACCCCGTCATGCTGCGAATCATCGTAGTGACTTAAGTTACGCCGGCACCACAACTTGGGCAACTCAGCGAGGGCTCAGTTCCAGAAGTCCCAGCGGACGCCATAGAGCTGGACGAGCCGGGGCATCAGGAACCCCGGAACGGTCTCGTAGACCTTCCCGATCGCATTGCGATTGTGCCAGAAGATGTGGGCGGACCCGAGCCGCATATCCAGCACCGTCCCGAGTACCGAGGCGCCCTGGGTCTCACGCACCCCACCACCCGTGAGCGGGATGCTCAACCCGCCGCGGTATTCGTGGATTGCCGCGGCCGACAACCCGAACGTGCCTCGCTTGACCTGGCGCCGAAAATCAGAGGCGACACGGATCTCACCCCGGGACTCGACCTGTGGGCGGTACGCGCCAGCCTCGAGCCACCGGAGCCCGCGCCACGTGAAGCTGAACGGACCCCAGAGCGCCCCGCCGAGACTCACCTCGAGACCGGTCGCGGGCTCAAGCTCGGCCGCGGCGAAGCGCGGGTCGAAGACCACCCACGCGGGGGTGGTCGTAGCGGTCCGATATACCGCACCGGCGGACAGCCATCGATCGAAGGCATTCACCGTCACCGCGGCGCGGCCCATCGACACGGCAGGGCCACCGACGGAATCGTCCGTCGGGCGGCGAAGGCCGAACGCGGTCTGCAGCTGAACCCATCGCAGGGGCGTCAGGCTCCCGACGACGTCGAGCCGGTCCGTGGAATCCGGGCCCGCGGTCTCGGCGAACGCGGCGACGGCGGCCCACCGCCCGGTCCACGAGGCGCGGACGGCGGTCGCCAGCCGAGAGTCGGCATCACGCACCCGGAGGCGAGCGGTCGCAGCCAAGTCGACGCCCCACCGATTGCCCCCGGCCGTCACGACGAACTGCGACTGCGCGACCGCCGTGTCCGCTCCGAGCGACGTGTCCCCCGTCTCACGGTGCCGTTGCGCGCTCGCAATCGCCTGCATCCAGAGCCCGACAGTATCTGGACTCCCCCACGCCGCACGGAGGTGCGCGTACGCGTCGTCACCTTCGAATCGCGGAATCGCGTTCTGCACCGGGGATCCGGCGAGCACATCGCGAGACATCGCGGATCGTGTCCGGCCAAACTTCGACGCCATTGCATCAACGCTCAATCGGCCCTTCGCCCAACCGATGCGTCCGAACGGGCTCAGCGCGTCACCGTCTCCACCGGTGCGGAGGCTCGTCGTGGACGACTGTTGCGCCCCGAACTGGACCGCCCCGCCGTTCCGAAGGCGCTTGCCATAAAAGCCGCGGTAGAGGTTCGTGTTCTCCGAACCAGTGAGGATGTCGGTCCGCGTCGATGGCACAGTGTACCGCACCCGCCAGGAGCGCAGGTGGACGCGGAGCTCGGCCGCCCCACGCTCGACCGCGACCTCCTCGAGGTACCAGATCGGGATGGTCGCGAGGTCGGTGACGCTGCCGGTCCGCTGGTCCAGATCATCGAGCTCGACGCCGTCGAGAAAGACCCGCACCCGACCGGCGTCGCCGTACCAGCTCGTCGCCGTCGGGGCCTGGATGAACCCGGCATTCGCCACCGTCACACCTGGGATGTCCGCGAGCAGATCGGTCAGCGTGACCGCGCCATTCGCAAAGATCGCCTGACGGTCCCAGACGTACCGCGCTCCGCGCCGCTCCGGGGTCAGCGGCCGATGTGCGACGGCGAGCGGCGCACGCACCGTGTCTCGCGCCAGCGAATCAGCCGCCGAGAGCGAGTCCCCCGCGGGACGCTGCACCTGATCCGTACGGGCTGGGGGACTCGGGAGTGGCACCGCTCCCGCGGCCTGGCCGGACGCGACGGTGGCGCAGCACGCGAGCGCGCCGGCCACCGAGGCGACGACCAGCCACTGAATCAGCGGGCTCTCCCTCGAACGAATTCGACGAAGGTGCGCACGGGCGTCCCGGTCGAGCCCTTCGGCATGATGCCAAGGTCCGACTCGCTATACGCGGTGCCGGCGACATCCAGATGCACCCACGGCATCCCCTCAGCGAATTCCGCGAGGAAGAGACCCGCGGTGATCGTCC
>JBMTAR010000001.1:0-33805 GCA_049428925.1 Gemmatimonadaceae bacterium | reverse complement strand
CCCCTTCGCAGAGGTATCAGCGAACGCGAACTGTCTCGAGGAACGCACGCCCCTCGGTGTCACGAAACGCGAGGTAGACGACCCCGCCCTTCCCGAAACCGGCGATGATGCGCCCCTGAGGAACCTGGACACGGTCCGAGACGGTGTCGTTCGCGTCAATCACGTAGTAGATCGCGCCGCCGTCGCCCGTCGGGGCCGCGGTCGTGCGGACCCAGAGGTTGCCGTCGAGGTCACCGAGCGCGGCCTGCGCGAGGAAGGGCGGGCGGTAGTCGGGGAGCTCGTTCGGGTTGATGAGGTTGATCGGGGGGAGCTGGAAGCCGTTCCCGCCCTGACCGCCCCGCCCGCCGTTGGGACCACCCCCCGGCCCACCACCCTGCCCGCCGCCCTGTCCACCACCGCGCTGCTGCGGGCCGCCGCCGGGGCCGCCGCCCATCATCACGAAGGTGCCGCCCCCCATGCCACCTCCCATCGCGCCGCCGCCCATCGCCGACATCATCACCTCACCACCCCCGCCCTGCATGAACGCCATCGGCCCGCCGGCGTTCGCCATCATCCGCTGCGCCTCCTCGCGCTGCTTCTCCATCGCCGTGCGCGCACTGTCGATGATGAAAGCCTTCGCATCGTCGTCGAGGCGCTGCCAATCGAAGGGGAGCTTCGGCGACGAGGTCACCGTGCCATCGGGCCTGTAGCGATCGACGTGGAAGTCGTGTCCACGGATCACGGCCACGGTACCGTCCGCGAGAAGCGCCCACTCATCGAGCGAGGGCATCGGATGGACGGTCGTGTTCACGCTGATGCGGCCGTCGGCACCCTGCGTCACCTTCACGTCGGGGCGGCTGATCTTCAGCGCCGCGACGGTGTCGCTGGCTCGGCTCGCGAGATCGCCCGTCCGGTTCGCCATATCGAGCCGCACGATCGGGGCGGAATCCGGGAGCTCCGGCATCACGAAGTTGCCGACGACGGGGCGCGCATCGCGGCGCGCCGCACGCGGCCGCGGGGTCGCCCGGTAGATGAGCCGCCCCTGCGCGTCGAAGCCGGGACGCCCCTGCGCGCCGGAGAGCGCCTGAATCTCATTCGCCCGCGGCACCGCGCGGACGGTGGTGAGCTCCCCGCGCGGATTCACGGTGATCATCGAGAGGGAGGCGGGGTCGATGAAGAGCGCCGAATCCCCGCGGTAGCCGATGAGACCGCCCCCACGCGCGCCATAAGCGTTCGCCGTGGCGCTGGTGGTGTCGGCGACGACACTCACCTGGGCGAGCGTGGAGTCGAACATCACCACGCGACGCTGCAGGACGTCGTTGACGAGGACGCGGCCGTCGGGGAGCGGCACCGCGGTCGAGACGGCGCCCAGCGGCTCCACGGACCGGGCCGTGATCGGACCGAGGGTGCGGATCGCCGGGAGGCGTGACTGCGCCGTGGCCGGCAGGGCAGCGAAGACGAGGAGTGCCGCAAGTGCGGCGGGGCGTGTGAGAATCATCGAGAACTCTGGATGGGTGCGAACGTGGGTGCGTGTGCACGCGTCGGTGAACAGGCGGGTCGACGACCGACGGTCGTGAAGGACCAGGCGAGAACAGGACGGGCCATCAGCGTCGGATCTCGATCCGCATCCCGCCACCGCCGCCCATCGCGCCGACGTCGAAGCCGCCCGGGAGACCAAACCCCGTGCCGGCCGTTCCGTTCCGTACCGACTGCAGGTACCGCTGGTCGAGATAGACGGCGATGAACTGCGGGAGCTTCCGCTTCTGCTCGCGCGTCAGCAGCGCGTTCAGGCGCGGCTCGAGCTTGAGCAGGAGGTCGACCGAGCCCTGACGGGCCTTGGTGTACTCCGCGAAGACCGCCTCGCGGTCGTACGACTCACCGAGGGCCGCGAACTTCTTCGCGACTGGCGACCAGATGGAGTCGAGCCGGATGAGGTACCACCGGTTCATCGTCGCGAGGCTGTCGGCCTGCGGGCTGGTGAGCCGCAACGTGTCGGCCTGCCGCAGGATCGTGGCCATCGGGTTCGGCAGCCCGGCGGTCCCGTACTGCGCCTTGAGCGCCGCCTCCGGCGCCTTGGTGCCCGGGAGCGACCGCCCGCGGTCGAGCGTCTGATGGAGGATCTGCCGCTCGCGGGTGGGGCCGAGGTCGAAGCGGAGCTGCACCGTGAGCACCACCGGTGCACGGATCGCACTCAGCTGCGGGCTGGTGTTCCCGAAGCGCTGGTTCACGTCGTAGCGGAACCGCTGGGTCGCCGGATCGAAGCCGCGCACGTAGAGGAGCGTCGGATCGGGAATCCGCGCCTGGCCCCACCCCTTTATGCCGTCCTCGCCATGGAGGAGGAGATCCGCGGCGCCGAGCGGGTTGCTCACGTTGAACGAGAGTGTCGCCCGCTGCGGGAGCCGGAACTTCACGGGGTTGAGCGAGATACTGAGGTTCGCCGTCTGGATCCAGGGGCCCTGACAGCTGTTGCGCCCGGCGATCGCCCCGAGCTGCGCGCGCAGGCACGCCCGCGCCTCACGATCGGTCGTCTCGAGGAGCGAGGTCATCGCCGTGGCGACGGCGGGGTCGGCGGCGGTGGCCGGATCGAAGATGAAGGCGCGGTCGTTCGAGTAGCCGTCGCCGTTCACGTCACCCGAGACGAGCGGCGTGTACGGGTTCCCGGCGCGGAAGCTCCCGAACCAGTTGATGCGCACGGCGTCGAAGAGGTTGTAGCCGAGGCTGAAGCTCACCTGATGCCGCGAGTTGAACGCGCTCGCCGCCCACTCCACGAGCCGCGGATCGCCGGCGGTGTTCTGGAAGCCGCGGACCTGGTCGCGGTTGTCGGAGAGCACGTAGGCCAGCGACCAGGTGAGGCCGGTGCTGAACCGCGTCGGGGAGAGGCGGAGCGAGAGCTGCCGACTCTCACCCAGCAGGTCGGAGACCTGCTGGGTGACGCGGTTGAACTGCGCCGAGATGCGGTTGTCCCCGGGGGCGATGGCGCCGGTGAACGGGACGATGCTCGCGGCGTTCACGAACATCGGCCGTCCCCCCTCGCTCGCGAGGGCGAAGCGCGTGACGGGGTTGAAGTTCAGGTCGACGAAGCTCGGCTGGAACTCGTTCCGCGAGTAGGTGAGCTCGGCGGTCGCGGTGAAGCGGGCATCGAGCACCGCGCCGGTCCACTGCACGTTCGAGCGGAGGGACCGCTGCGGACGATAGTCGGGGCTGAACAGGGTGACGTTCGGGCGGCTGTTCGAGAAGACCGAGCCGAGGGAACCGTCGGCGCAGACGTCGGGGATCTGCGAGGGATCGAGGCCGTAGGTCGCCCAGTCGGGGATCGGCGTGGCTGCCCCAGTGCAGACGAGGTTCTGGATGCCGGTGGCGAGCCCCGTGTTGTCGAGGGCCGTGCCCGTGAGCCGCGTCTGCGGGGAGTTCTGGAAGATGCCGATGCCGCCGCGCACCACGGCGCGCGGACCACGCACGGCGCCCTCGAAGCCGGGGATCTGCGGGGCAACGCCGTAGGTCCAGGAGAAGCCGAGGCGCGGGCTCACGCCGACGAAATTCGGGAGGACGTCGTTGCGGACGCCGAACGCCGACTCCACCGCCGCGTTGTACCCGGGGCGATCCGCGAAGCGGTTCCCATCGACGCGAACGCCGTACTGGAGCTGGAAGTCGGGCTTCACACGCCACGAGTCGCCGAGCGAGGCGCCGCCGATCCACTGACTCGCCTCGCGCGTGCGCGGGAGGAGGAGCCGCGAGAAGCTGGCGGGGACGTCGTTCTCGAGATCCGCCAGCGAGTTGAAGCGGAAGGTCCCGAACTGGTTCGCCGTCTGCTCGCTGGTGTACGCGTCGCGCCGGAGCTCGGTGGTCAACTTCAGGCGATGCCGGTTGTTGAGACTGAACCAGGAGAGCTGGTTGTTGAACGCGAGGTTCGCGGTGGTCTGCGTCGTGTTGAGGAAGGGACTCCCGCCGAAGCTCACATTCGTCACGCCGTTCGCGCCGTCGCCGAAGGTCGAGTTCACGAGCACCGTGCCGCCCGGCAGGAGCAGGTAGGGGGAGGCGACGTTGCGCGAGCTGCTGACCCCGAGATTCGTCTCGCTCAGGAAGATCCCGTAGAAGTTCGTGTGACGGAGCTGCACGCCGCCGCTCCCGTTCGTGCGCTCTCCACTCGCGGCGGGGAGCGTCGAGCCGAGGGCGCTGGCGGGCGTCTGCTGGTTGATGCTGCCGTTGAACGAGATGTTGAGCGCCTGTCCGGTGAGCGACGAGGGGGGCGCCCAGTCGAGCGCACCGAAGAAGAGGAGCTGGTCGCTGGTCCGGTCATTCGGGATTCCACCCACGGTGGCGGGGATTCCCGCCGACCCGAGGATGCCGAGGAGGCGGGTCACCGAATCGGTGGCGATGCCCGACGCCTGCAGACCGACGGCGTCGGTGTTCAACAGCGTCTGGAGGTCGTTGGAGCGCCGTCCGACCTGGTAGGAGAAGTTGTAGAAGGCCTGATCGAAGGTGATCGGCCCACTGATGCTCCCACCCGCTGACGTGTTCGCGTACTCCTGGTTGAGCGACCGGCCGGCCGGATCGGTCCATTGGAGCGATGGCTGGTCGAGGTTCAGGCTCGTCGAGCGCACCAGGAAGTTCGACCCGGGGCGGCTGCGGACGTTGAACTGCCCGCCGCTGAAGCCGCCGCGGGAGACGTCGTACGGGGCGGTGACGAGGGAGCTCGAGACCGCCGCATCGCGCGGGAGATTCGAGGCGCCCGTGTTGAGGCCATTCAGGGTCGTGGCGTTCTGGTCGGAGGTCAGCCCGAGGACCGAGAAGCCCGACGGATCACCGTCCGCGCCGGGGACGAACTGGACGCCGGGGATCGACGCCGCCATCGCGGCGAGGTCGCCCTGCTGATCGGCGGCGAGGTTCGAGGCGGAGACCCCGCGCTCGGTGCCGCCGATGTCATCCTGCCCGGCGTTGCGATTCACGCGGTTCCGCTCGCCGGCGATCTGCACCGTGTCGAGCGCTTGCGCGTTGAAGGCGAGCTTGGCGTCGGCGATGAGGATCTCCTCGTCGGCGACGCGCTTCACCTGGAAGCGCCGCGGGGCGTAGCCGATCGACTGGACGAGGAGGAAGTAGTCGCCGTCGCCGCCTTGGAAGATGATGGTGTAGCGACCGTCGCGGCCGGTGCGTGCCCGGCGGCTGACGTTCCCGCTCACCGAGGTGGCGGTGACGATGGCGCCGGAGAGGGGTTGGTCATCCGGGCCGCCGACGCGGCCACGGATGACGTCGGCGCCGCCCTGCGCGAAGCCGGCGGACGGGAGGGCGAAGACACCAGCCAGAAGGACACACGAGAGGAACAGACGGCGAAACGTCACGAAGGCACTCGGAAAGGACGAAGGAAGACAAGCGCGACCGTCGGGGGCCCCCACGCCAGCGCGTGAGGTCTCCGGTCAGCCCTATGTACGTGGGACGAGACCGACTCGTTAACTACGCGGCGGCGGCCACAAGCGTTCCGCCGCACGGGCTCACCGGGGTGCCCAGCGGCCACGGGCATTCCAAGTACGTCGGACGACACGGGACCCCCGACGCCCGGCCTCGCGTCAGATCAGGGCGCCGCCTCGTGAAACGTGAGCCCGAGCGTCTCGGCACGCTCCAAGGCCCACCGCAGCCGCCATTCGTCCCGGAAGAGGAGGACCGGATGCTCCTTCGCGTCGTAGAGGAGCGAGAGGTCCTGCGCCTCCCCCATCCGCTCGATCGCGGCGTGCGGACCGGTCACCCAGCGCGGATACCGGAAGGGGACGCGCTCCAGCGTGCAGGGTGCGCCGTATTCGTGCTCCAAGCGATGCAGCATCACGTCGAACTGCAGGAGCCCAACCGCCCCGACGATCGGAACCGGACCGAGCACCGACTCGGCGAAGAAGACCTGCGCGGCCCCCTCCTCGGTGAGCTCGCGGAGCCCCTTGTCGAGCGCTTTCCGACGGAGGGGGTCCTTCGAGAGAATCCGCGCGAAGTGCTCTGGGGCGAAGCGCGGGATCCCCACGTATTCGAGGAGCCGTCCGGCCGCGTCTCGCGGTGCCTCGGCGCTCGCGAGGGTGTCGCCGATGCGCAGCGAGCCGCGGTCGTGCACCCCGACCACGTCGCCCGGCAGCGCCTCCTCAGCGAACGCGCGCTCGCGGCCGAGGAACTGCTGCGGCGGCGCGAGCTTGAAGCTCTTCCCCGTGCGGACGTGCGAGACCTCGAGGCCCGCGGCATAGCGGCCCGAGCAGACGCGCACGAAGGCGATCCGATCACGGTGCCGCGGATCCATATTGGCCTGCACCTTGAACACGAAGCCGGTGAAGGCGGGGAGCCCCGGTGCGACCGGCCCGGCGCTGCTCTCCCGCGCGACCGGCGACGGGGCGAGCGGAAGAAAGTCCTCCAGGAAGGGCTCGACCCCGAAGTTCGTGATCGCTGACGCGAAGTAGACCGGGGTCTGCTCCCCGGCGATGATCGCCTCGGGGCTGAACTCGTGGCCGGCGAGATCGAGGAGTTCCACATCGTGCGCGAGCTTGTCGACCGCGGCCTGCGCCGTCTCATCTCCACCCAGCGCCGCGACAAGGCGCGGGTCGGCGGGGCCATCGAGGTCGACGACGAGCGTCTCCACGCGCTGCGCCCCGTGATGCGTCCCACGCTCGAAGAGGTGCGCCCGCGTGCGCCGGCGGTCGTACACACCGACGAAGACGCTCCCCTGTTCCGCCGTGTCCTGGTGGATCGGCCAGTGCGCCGCGACCGCGGTGATCCCGAGTTCCGCCTCGAGGTCGCTCACGAGCTTGAGCGGGTCCTCGCCGACGCGGTCGCACTTGTTCACGACGGTGAAGATCGGCATCCGCCGACGACGGCAGACGTCGAAGAGCTGGCGCGTCCGTTCCTCGACGCCCTTGCGGTTGTCGAGGAGCATCACGGCGCTGTCCGCCGCGACGAGCGTGCGGTAGGTGTCCTCGCCGAAGTCTTGGTGACCCGGGGTGTCGAGGAGGTTGACCTGATAGCCGAGGTACTCGAACTGCAGCACCGACGAGGTGACGGAAATGCCGCGCTCCTGCTCGAGCGCCATCCAGTCCGAGGTCGCGTGTCGCTGCGACTTCCGGGCCTTCACCGCGCCGGCCTGATGGATCGCGCCGCCGTACAGGAGGAGTTTCTCGGTGAGCGTCGTCTTCCCGGCGTCGGGGTGCGAGATAATCGCGAAGGTGCGACGCCGCGCGATCAGCGCGTCGAGGGACGAGGCGGGGGTGACGTCAGGGGCGGACACCGTCGAAAGATAACGGGCGCGGGAATCGGGCCCGACGCGCCGGGCGCGTCGACCGAGATTCCCGCCGTTGGTGCCTGCGCCTGCGGCGGGCTCGCCACGCGGTCGAGACGCGGTCGCGGTGCGGTCGCGGCGCGCTACCGACCGATCGCGCGGATGGCGGCGTCGACGTCGGCGACGGTGTTGTGGAAGTGCGGCGAGAGACGGATCGCCCCCTCGCGCACCGAATGCGTCACGCGCGCCGCCCGGAGCCGCGCCGCATCACCATCGAGGTCGGGGGTCACGAGGGCCACAATGCCGGCGCGCGCCGCATCCGCCATCGGCGTGAGGACGCGCACCTCGCGCGCGTCGGCTGCCCAGTCGAGCAGCCGACGCGTGAGCGCGCACACGTGCGACGCGACCGCCGCCGGTCCGAGGGCGTGGAGGAGCTCGAGGGTCGCGTTCATCCCGACGACGTCCTGATATGGGATCGTCCCGACCTCGAAGCGTCGCGCGTCGGCGTGCCAGGCGGGGTCGTAATCGAGGAAGCGACCGAAGTCCCCCGAGCTCGCCTGCGCCAGCCACCCGGCGGCCGGGGGCTCGAGTCGCTCGATGAGCGCGCGGCGCACGTACACAAAGCCGCTCCCCCACGGCGAGCAGAGCCACTTCTGCGCCCCGCACGAGACGATGTCGACGGGCGTGGTGCGCAGGTCGAGCGCGAGGGGCCCGAGCCCCTGGATGGCATCGACGGCGAACCAGATGCCACGGGCACGGCAGGCGGCGCCGATCGCGTCGAGGTCGATCCGCGCTCCGCTCCAGAACGACACCCACGAGAGCGCGACGGCGCGGACCCGCGGATCCCCCTCAATGCGTGCGAGCAGCCCCGCGACATCCGGACCGCTCCCGACGAGCGGGAGCCGCTCGTAGGTGAAGCCGCGCGCGCGCGCCGCCGCCATCCAGGGATACACGTTGGCCGGGAACTCCCCCTCGCTCCCGAGCACGATGTCGCCGGGGCCGAGCGGGAGCGCATAGGCCGCGAGGTTCACCCCCCAGCTCGTGTTCGTGGTGAGCGCGACCTCCGCGGCCGTCGCACCGATGAGCGACGCCACGAGGGACCGCGCCCGGTCGAGCACGGGGAAGAAATCCTCGGCGCCAAGCCGATGCGGCTCCGCGCGCCGTGCGTCATAGACGGCGACGGCGTCGCGGGCGCACTGCGGGAGCGGCCCGATCGACGCGTGGTCGAGGTGGATCGCGTCGCCCGCCGCCTCCCAGGGGAACTCGCGCGCGCGCATCGCCTCGACGTTATAGCCCGCGCCCGTCACCGCGTCGCGCCGTCCATCGCGCACGGTCTCGCGCATTCCATCGCGCCTCACCTCGCCCACGGCGTCCCTCACGGTTCGCGGAGATGCGCCGGGGTGTCCGACGGCTGGCCCTTCCAGCGGCGGTGCTGCCAGAAGTACTGCTCAGGGTGCGCACGCACGAGCTGCTCGAGCACCTGCGTGTAGCGGAGCACCGTCGCGTCGATGTCGGCGTCGCGGTCCCCGGTGCGTACGGTCGGGACGGCCTCGAAGCGCTCGAGATAGCGGCCATCGGGCTGCCGGATGGCGGAGATGAAGACGATGGGAACATCGCCGCGCATCGCGAAGACGGCGGCGCCGCGCGGCGTGCGCGCGGGACGCCCGAAGAAGGGGACGATCGTGCTGGCGAGCCCCTTCGCACTCTGGTCGGAGACGAAGCCGATCGCACGATTCTCGCGCAGCGACCGCGGGACGGCGCGGACCGCCTCGTCGTCGAAGATCACGCGCATCCCGAGCCGCTCGCGCGTGCGGGCGAAGAAGCGGTCGGAGAGTGGGTTCGCCATATGCATCGTGATCCCGTCGACCGGGAGCCCCGAGGCGCCGAGCCAGGCGCCGCTCAGCTCCCAGTTCCCGATGTGCCCGGCGGCGAGAATCACGCCTTTGCCCTGCGCGTAGGCGGCCTCGAGGACGTCGCGCCCCTCGACCCCACTGAAGGCACCGAGCACCTCGGCGGGCGTCGCACGGGAGAGATAGATGCTCTCGAACATCACGCGCCCGATGCTCCGGTAGCTCGCCGCGGCGACGGCGCGCACGCGGGCCTCCGAGAACTCCGGGAAGCAGGCGCGGATCGCCCGCTCCACGCGATCAGCGCGGAGGCGGAGGATGCGATACACAAATGCCCCGACGCCGGCGCCGACCGCCGAGGCAGCGCGCCACCCGAAGGGACTGAGGAGGAAGGCCGCCGACCGGAGCGCGACGTACTCGAGGCGTTGCGCGGTGGTCGGCGGGTGGACCACGCGATCAGCCACCGCGTGGCACCCCGGGCTGCTGCATCGCGTGGAGGCGCGCGTACGCGCCGTCCCGTGCGAGCAGTTCGCCGTGCGTGCCGCGCTCGATGATCCGGCCGCGGTCGAGCACGAGGATCTGCGCGGCGTGCACGACCGTCGAGAGCCGATGCGCGATCACGAAGACCGTCCGCCCCGCGAGGAGCCGGTCGATCGCCTCCTGCACGAGGCGCTCGCTCTCGGTGTCGAGCGCGGAGGTGGCCTCGTCGAGGATCAGAATCGGAGGATCGGTGAGCAGCGCGCGCGCGATGGCGAGGCGTTGCCGCTGACCGCCCGAGAGCAGCGTGCCACGCTCGCCGAGGATGGTGTCGTACCCCTGCGGGAGGGCGTGGATGAAGTCGTGTGCGTTCGCCGCGCGCGCCGCGGCCTCGATCTGTGCCGCGGTGTATCGGTCAGGGGCGCCGTACGCGATGTTCGCGCGCACGGTGTCGTGGAACAGGACCGTGTCCTGGCTCACGATGCCGATGAGGGAACGGAGCGTTGCGAGCGGGATCTCACGGGTGTCGATGCCATCGAGCGTCACACGCCCCGCCGTGGGCTCGATGAAGCGCGGGAGGAGGTCGACAAGCGTGCTCTTCCCGGCCCCGCTCGCCCCGACGAGCGCGACCACCTCGCCGCGGCGCGCCGTGAAGGTGATGTCGGTGAGGACCGGCGTCTCGCCGTACGAGAAGCCGACGCCATCGAAGGCGATGGCCTCGGCGAACGACGTGACCGAGCGGTGCCCGCGGTCAGTCGCCGTCTCCGTGGGATGGTCGAGGATCTCGAAGAGGCGCTCCGCGGCGGCGAACGACTGCTGTGCCGTCGTCGGCGCCTGCGAGAGCTGCTTGATCGGCTGGAGCAGCCGCATCACCAGCACCATGAAGGTGATCAGGATCCCACCGTCCATGGTCCGCGTCTCGAGCACCTCACGCGCACCGAGCCAGAGGACCCCCATCGCGATCAGCGTGCCGAGGACCTCGGTCAGCGGGCCGGCGAGGAGCGCGAGGCGCTGCATCCGTGTCATCCCGCGCGAGTAGCCGGCCGACGCGCCGAGGAAACGACCCTCCTCATAGCGCTCACCGCGGAACGACTTCACGAGACGGATCCCGCTCACCACTTCCTGCAGCACGCTCGTCATCTCGCCGTACTCATGCCGCAGCCGCCGGTGCCCGGTGCGGAGCCGACGCAGCAGCGGCTGCAGGAGCGCCATCAGCGCCGGCGCAATCACGAGCGCGGCGAGGGTCAACCGCGGTGACATTCGGAAGAGGATTACTATGGTCACGACGATCGCCGCCACGTTCTGCACGGAGCGCGTCGCCACCTCGGCGAGGACCGCCTTCGTCTGCTCGGTGTCGGTCAGCACCCGGGCGAGGACCTGCCCCGTGCGCATCCGACTGAACCAGGGGAGGGGGAGTCGCTGCAGATGCGTGAAGACGGCGTGCCGCAGGTCGCGCGTGATGTATTCCTGGAGGGAGGCGCCGAACTGCCCACCGCCCCACAGGAAGAGGTTCTTGAGCGCGACCATCCCGATGAGGACGAGGATGACGCTGCGCAGCGACCCCATCGGGTCGGCCGGGTCGAGGAGGGGACCGATGAGCCCCGTCTGGAGCCGCGTGAGCCACCCCATCCCCCCGGCGATCTGCGCCGGCAGACCGAACAGGGTGTTGAGGAAGGGGATCAGCAGGGTGAACGCGATGCCGTCGAGCGCGGCCGCGACGATGTTGAGCACGACGTTGCCGGCCAGACGCCCGCGATGCGGGCGGAGGAACGGCAGAAGCCGTCGATAGACGTGCATCGGCGGAAGATAGCCCCGCCCGTCAGGGCCATCCATCACCCTCTTCCGCCGGCGCCTCGACGCGCACCACTTTCTCGGGATGAAGGTTCCGCTCCCCGCATTCGCGCTGTCCCGCCCCCGCTTCCCGGCGCCCGCGCTGTTACGGGCCGCCGCGGAGGCGCCACATGGTGGGGGACGGGAGGCGCTGATGGCGGGCGTGATGGCCGTCCGGCTGGTCTCCGCCGGAATCAGCCCTCGGGCGCTCGCCCCGGAAGCCCGGACGCGTCGGGCGGAGGCGATCCGCGCGTGGCTGCCCGCCGTGACGCTCGCACCTGCGGTACGGACGGCGGTCCTCCGGGCCGTGGCGGCGAGCGAGGGGGCCGAGGCCACTACCACCGCCGAGGCTGTCGTGCACCTGCGCGACGCACTGGACAGCGTGCTGACCGGGGCCGCGCGACGGGAACTCTCGAGCTTGGCGAATCAGCTCCGGCGGGGCTGATTCGCTTGCCGGTCGCCGGCCGCCCTTCATACCTTAGACTATGATCCGTTTCCGCCTCGTGGCGCCTTCTCTGCGCCCCGCTCGTCGCGCCGTAGTGCTCCTCCTGCTGGTCGCCATGCCGGCCTTGGCGCAGCGTGGTGACCCGATTGCTCGGCTCGAGGCGGCGCGCCAGCGCAACCCGCAGAGCGTCCCTGCGCTCCGTGCGCTGGGCGTCGCCTACTTCAAGGCGCAGCGTTTTCGGGAGGCCACCCAGGTCCTCGAGCGTGCGAGGACCATCGACCCGAAGGACGGCGTCGCGGCCCTCTATGCCGGACTCGCGGCGGAAGGGCTCAACGACCTGACGGCCGCCCGGCGCGCGTACGAGGCGTATCTCGCAGTCGGCGTGAGCCGGCGGGCGAAAGAGCAGATTCGAGCGCGCCTCGTCGCGCTCGCCCGGCAGGAGGCCGTGGCCGCGGCGAAAGCCGCCGTCGCCAATGAAGCACGGCTGGCGACGGTCCCGGGCGACCCGCTCACGATCGCCGTCCCCCCACTCACCTTCCGCGGGACCGACACGACCCTCAAGCCGCTCGAGCGCGGCCTTGCCGAGCTGTTGATTACGGACCTCAGCCGCTCCGCGAAGCTCACCGTCGTCGAGCGGGACCGGATGCAGGCGCTCGCCGACGAGATTGCACTGGGGGCCTCCGGCGCCGTCGACTCCGGGAGCGCGGTGCGCGCCGGCCGGTTGATTCGGGCGGGCACCCTCGTCAATGGGTTGATTCTGCAGCAGGGCGCCACGGGCCTGACCCTCGACGCCCGCCTTGTGACCGTCGCCGACGGCCGCTTCGGCGACGGCGCGACGGTGACCGACGCCCTCGACGACCTGTTCGCGATGGAGAAGCAGCTGGCGTTCGGTCTCTTCGAGCGGCTCGGTATTGCACTCACCCCGGCAGAGCGGCAGCTCGTCGAGCGGCGCCCGACGACGAACCTCAACGCCTTCCTCGCCTACAGCCGTGGTTTGCAGGCGTCGGACGACGGCCGCTTCGAGGACGCCGCCAAGTACTTTGATGACGCGCGCGCGATCGACCCGGGCTTCGGTCTCGCGGCGGTGCGTGCACAGGCGACGAGCGCGGCGGTCCAGGCGGCGAGCACCGGGGTCCAGGTGACCGCCGCCACCATCGAAGCGAGCATCCAGGGGACCGCCGAGGCGGTCACCGTCCAGGCCGCCGTGACCGGCACCACAAGCGCGGCCGCGCCGAGCGCCGCCAGCGGGAGCATCTCAAACACGCTGCAGACGGCCTCCCAGTCGCTGAATCCGCCGGCGGTGTCGGTGCAGACCACGACATCGGCGCCCGCGGCGGCCCCGGCGCCGCAGCGTGATGCGACGACGAGCACCACCGGCACCGACGTTCCCGTCCGCACCGGGACGGTCAACATCGTGATTCGACGCCCGTGAGCCACGCCGCCCGCTCGGCCCGCCTCGGCGGGATCCTCCTGGGACTCCTCGTGATCGGATCGGTCGCTGGGGCGCAGGACACCCGTCGCGCCATCATCGGCGCACCGACCGTCACCGCGTATCAGATCGGCATCGGCGCCGACCAGCGCACGGTCACGCAGACCACGATGCCCGTGGTGGTCCTCCTGCCGTTCACCCCGCGCTTCGGGATGGACGTCACGACCGCCTTCGCGACCTCCGGTGTGAGTGCGGCCGGTGTGACCACCAGCTCGATCTCCGGCCTGACGGACACGCAGTTGCGCGGCAACCTCACCCTCGGCGACAACCTGCTGGTCACGCTTGGCCTCAATCTGCCGACCGGGCAGTACCTGATTCCGGAGGCGCAGCAGGAGGCGGCCGGGCAGATCGGCAACGACTTCCTCAACTACGCCGTCTCCTCGATGGGCAATGGCCTCGCCGTCACCGGCGGCCTCGCCTACGCCCGCCCGCTCGGGGAATGGAACCTCGGGCTCGGCGGTAGCGTGCGCCGCTCGACCAACTTCGCCGCCTTCGAGGTCGACAGCGTCGAGTACCGGTTCACGCCGGCGGACGAACTCCGGCTCCGCCTCGGCGTCGACCGTCCGCTCGGCGACGGGCAGGTCGATCTCGGCGTCTCGTACTCGACCTTCGGCCGCGATGTCGCCGATACGACCTCGGTCAGTACCGGCGACCGCATCACCGCGTCGGCCTCGATGTATTTCCCGGTGCAGGGCGTCGACGTCTTCGTCTCGGCCTGGAACCTCTTCCGGCTCGAAGGGGAACAGCTCGGAGGCATCGCGCCGCGGGAGAACGTCTTCAACTTCACCACCGGGCTGAGCCTCACCTGGCGCGGTACGCTGGTGCAACCGAACGTCGAGACGCGACTCTGGACCGCCGCCGGCTCGAAGGCCGGCAACCTGCTGAGTCTCGGCGTCCGGGCGCGGATCGGCTTCGGCGCGCTGGGCGTGTATCCTTCGGTGGGCCTCAGCACGGGGACCCTGTTCGACCTCACCGACGGGAGCGAGACCCGCCTCTCCGGATTCCGCGGCAGCCTCACGGTCCGCTGGAACTGAGGCGCCGCCTCGCCCCGCCCTCCCTGACGGATGTCCGATGGCCGGCCATAGCAAGTGGAAACAGATCAAGCACTACAAGGCGGCGGCCGACGCGAAGCGCGGCGCCATCTTCACGAAGCTGCTACGTGAGATCACCGTCGCCGCGAAGGCCGGCGGCGGCGACCCCGACGGCAACCCGCGGCTCCGGACGGCCATCGACAACGCGAAGGCGCAGTCCTGCCCCAAGGAGAACATCGAGCGCGCCGTCAAGAAGGGCACCGGCGAGCTCGAAGGGGTCGACTACACCGAGGTGCTGTACGAGGCGTACGGGCCCGGCGGCGTCGCTCTGATGATCCAGGCGCTCTCCGACAACCCGACGCGCACCGTCGCCGAGATTCGCGCCAAGCTCTCGCGCGGCGGCGGCAACCTCGGCACGTCGAACTCGGTCGCGTTCATGTTCGACCGGAAGGGACAGATCACCGTCCCCGCGAACGGCCGAGACGAGGACGCGGTGATGGAACCGATCCTGGAGGCGGGTGCCGAGGACTTCACGCGCGAGGACGATCAGTTCGTGATCACCACGGCGCCGGCCGACCTGCATGCCGTCTCGCGGGCCCTCGAGACGGCGGGACTCGTCGCGAGCGAGGCGGCGCTGGCCTGGATCCCGAAGAGCACGGTGCGCGTCGAAGGGACGACGGCGGAGCAGCTGCTCAAGCTCCTCGAGGCACTCGAGGACCTCGACGACGTGCAGAAGGTCGACGCGAACTTCGACATGGATATGTCGGAGATGTCCGCGGGGTGAGCGCGGTGCCTCGGGGCCGACCGTGCTGATCCTCGGCATCGACCCCGGCACCGCGGTCACCGGGTTCGGCGTCGTGCGCGCCGACCCGCGCCCCACGCTCGTCGAGTGCGGGGTGATCCGTACGGCGCCCACGCAGCCGCTGCCGGAACGGCTCCGTGACATCGCCGAGGGGGTCCGCGAGCTGCTGGCGCGTCATCGCCCCGACGCGATGGCCGTCGAAGCGATCTTCTACGCGCGAAACGTCCGCACCACCATCGTGCTCGGCCACGCTCGCGGCGTGATCCTCCTCGCGGGCGCGGAGGCGGGGTTGCCCATCCTCGAATACCCGCCCGCCGACATCAAGAAGGCGATCACCGGCACCGGCGCCGCCACCAAGACCCAGGTGCAATACATGGTCTCGCAACTCCTCCGCCTGAAGACCCCCCCGCAGCCGGCGGACGCCGCCGACGGCGTCGCTGCGGCGCTGACCTGCGCGCTCCGGCAGCCGTTGGCCCGCGCGCTGGCCGGGACCCGCCGATGATCGCGCGCGTCCACGGCACCCTCGTCGCGCACGCCATCGACCGAATCGAGGTGCTCACCGCGGGCGGGATCGCGTACGAGATTCTCGTCCCGCTCGCCGTCCTCGAACGGCTGCCGCGTCCGGGCGGGGAGATCGCGCTGCACACCGCACTGGTGGTACGTGACGATGCGTGGCTGCTCTACGGCTTCGCGACGGCCGAGGAGCGTCGCCTCTTCCAACGCCTGATGGGGACGACCGGCGTGGGACCGGCGCTCGCGATGAACCTCCTCTCGACGCTGACCGCGGAGCGACTGGTGCGCGCAGTGCGCGAGGGGGACCTCGCGACCCTCACGCAGGTACCGCGCGTCGGGAAGAAGCTGGCGGAGCGCCTCGTGCTCGAGCTGCGCGACAAGCTCGAGGGCGGCGACCTCCCGGCCGTCCCGATCTCGGGCGCGGGGAGTGGGAGCGGCGGTGGGCCCGGCGCCGACGCGGTCCGCGCGCTCGTCGCGCTCGGCTACGCCGCTGCCGACGCGGAGCGCGCGGTCCGGCGCGCGCTCGAGGGGGCTCCCACGGGGGAGTCGACCGCTGACCTGATCCGTCGGTCGCTCGCCGCGCTCGGCTAGATTCCCCAGAATGAGCCGGCCCGAGATCACCACCCCGGAGTCCCTCGCCGACGAGTCGGTGGTGGAGCTCTCGTTGCGTCCGCAGCGGCTCGCGGAGTTCATCGGGCAAGGGAAGGTGAAGGAGGCGCTGCGCATCTACCTCGACGCGGCGCTCGCGCGGAAGGAACCCCTCGACCACGCGCTCCTCTTCGGCCCGCCGGGCCTCGGCAAGACCACGCTCGCCGAGCTGATCGCACGGGAGCTCGGGGTGAACCTCCACACCACGTCGGGGCCCGCGCTCGAGAAGCCCGGCGACCTCGTGGGGACGCTCACCAACCTCCGCGCCGGCGACATCCTCTTCATCGACGAGATCCACCGGCTCCGGCCGGTCATCGACGAGTTCCTCTATCCCGCGATGGAGGATGCGCGCATCGACATCCGTCTCTCAGAGGGCCCGAAGGCGCAGACCATCACGATGCCGATCGAGCGTTTCACCCTCCTCGGCGCCACCACGCGACTCGGGATGCTCACCGCACCGCTCCGCGCACGCTTCGGGATCGAGTTGCGCCTGAACTACTATCCGCCCGAGGAGATCGAGGAGATCGTGCACCGCACGGCGGTGGTGCTCGGGGCGGGGATCGACGCGGCGGGAGCGCAGGAGATCGCGCGGCGGGCGCGCGGGACTCCGCGCGTGGCCAACCGACTCCTGCGGCGCGTGCGCGACTTCGCGCAGGTGAAGGCCGGCGGGCACATCTCCCGTGACGTCGCGCGCGACGCCCTCGCGATGCTCGACGTCGACGAGTTCGGTCTGGACGAGATGGACACGCGCGTGCTGCGCGCAATCATCGAGAAGTTCGACGGGGGCCCGGTGGGCGTCGCGACGATCGCCGCTGCGGTCGGCGAGGAACCCGACACGCTCGAGGAGGTCTACGAGCCCTTCCTCGTGCAGCACGGCTTCCTGCAGCGCACCCCGCGCGGCCGCGTCGCGACCACGCAGGCGTACCGCCACCTCGGGTATCCTCCTCCGTCGACGTCGCCCGCCCCGCAGGCCGACCTGTTCTGACGATGGGCGACGGCGACGATCGCCGCGCCCCGGAGCCGCCGGCCCTCGGCCTCCGCACCGCGGACTACGACTTCCACCTCCCGCCCGACCGGATCGCGCAGCATCCAACCGAACGGCGGGATGAGAGCCGCCTGATGGTCGTCGACCGCACCGCAGGCACGGTGGCGCATCACACCTTCCGCGACCTCCCGCGCTTCCTGCGCGCCGGGGACGCCCTCGTGGTGAATACCACGCGGGTTTTCCGGGCGCGGCTGCTCGGCACACGCGCCTCGGGCGCCCCGGCTGAGATCCTCCTCCTGCGACCGCTCGCCGACGGCCGGTGGGAGGCGATGGTGCAGCCCGGCGCCAAGTTGAAACCGGGTCGCGAGGTCACGATCGCGCCCGAGTTCGCCGTGCGCGTGGAGGAGGCGACGGACGAGGGGACGCGGCACGTCCGGCTCCTCACCGACGACCCGGCGGCGATGATCGCGACGCACGGGCACATCCCGCTCCCGCCGTACATCGCGCGCGCTGACGGGGCCGCCGACGCGGAGCGGTATCAGACGGTCTATGCGCGTGAGGAGGGCTCCGTCGCGGCACCGACCGCCGGACTCCACTTCACACCCGAGCTCCTCGCGAGGCTCGAAGCACAGGGAGTCACCCGCGCCGAGGTGCTGCTGCACGTGGGGGCGGGGACATTCAAGCCGGTTGAGGTGGAGGATCCGACGCAGCACCGGATGCATCGCGAGTGGTTCGAGGTCCGGCCCGAGACGGCAGGTCGTCTCGACGCGACCCGCCGCGACGGCGGTCGGATTTGTGCGGTGGGGACCACGGCGCTGCGCACGCTCGAGACCATCCACTCGGTGGGGCACTTCCGCGCGGGGAGCGGGGAGACCGACATCTTCCTCCGGCCCCCGCACCGCCCGACCGGTGCCGACCTCCTCGTGACGAACTTCCATCTACCGCGCTCGACCCTGCTGATGCTCGTCGCCGCGATGACGGGGTATGACCTGATGCGCCACGCCTACGACGTCGCGGTCAAGGAGGGGTATCGGTTCTACTCCTACGGCGATGCGATGCTCATTGCCTGAGGGGCGAGACCCTGGGCGCGCGAACGACCGACGTGCACCTGTCGCCCACTAGATTTCCATCACCCTCCACCATTCGAGACTATGGCCCTCCTCCCGATCCTCGCCCAGACCGCCGCCGCGCAGCCCGCCCCGGGCGGCTCCGCCGCCGGCACGCTGTTCATGTTCGGCTCGATCTTTGCGATCTTCTACTTCCTCGTCATCCGCCCGCAGGCGAAGGAGCGGAAGGCCCACGAGGGTCGCGTGATGGGGATCAAGAAGGGGGACCAGGTCGTGACCGCCGGCGGGATCGTGGGCGAGGTGGTCCACATCGCCGCCGGTGCCACGGCCGGGCTCGGCGACCACGTCACCATCAAGAGCGGCGAGTCGCGGCTCATCGTGACGCGCGGCCGCATCGTCTCGGTCGGCGGGAGCGCCGAGGTCGCGGCGTAATGGCCCTGCTCCCGATCACGGTCCTCGGCGCACCGATCCTCCGCGAGGAGACGGTGCCCGTCGAGGTCGTGACGGACGAGCTGCGGCAGCTCGCGGCCGACATGTTCGAGACGATGAAGGGCGCCGACGGCGTCGGGCTCGCAGCCCCGCAGGTGGGGCGGCGCGAGCGCCTCTGCGTCGTCGAGGTGGAGGAGACACGACTGACCCTCTTCAACCCCGAGATCGTGGCGCGCGAGGGGCGGATCAAGTGGGAGGAGGGGTGCCTCTCCATCCCCAACACCTTCGGCACCGTGGACCGCTCGGAGCGTGTGACCGTCAGGGCAATCAACGAGCACGGCGCGCCGATCGAAGTCACCGCCGACGGTCTCCTCGGCGTCTGTTTGCAGCACGAGATCGATCATCTCCACGGCAAGCTCTTCATCGACCATCTGAGCTTCCTCAAGCGGCGCAGTGTGCTCGCCACCTGGGACAAGGAGAAGGAGCGCTATCCGAAGCTCGTGCGCATCTTCGGCCCCGGGGGGACGGACCCGCTCCCATCGGCCGACGGTGAGACCGAGGGCGCGACCGAGTCTTCTGCCAGACCGCTGACCTGAGTGCGCATCCTCTTCTGGGGCACCCCCGAGTTCGCGACCCCGCCGTTGCGCGCGCTCATCGGTGAAGGACACGAGGTCGTCGGCGTCGTCACGCAGCCCGACCGTCCACAGGGCCGCTCCCGCTCCACGCTCGTTCCCTCCCCCGTGAAGCAGGTCGCGCTCGAGGAGGGGATCCCGGTCCTCCAGCCCGACCGCCCGCGCGGCGACGACTTCCTCGCGCAGCTCCGTTCGCTCGAGCCCGAGCTCTCCGTCGTCGTGGCGTACGGCCATCTCCTCCGTGAAGAGGTGATCGCGCTGCCACCGCGCGGCACGCTGAACATCCACGCCTCGCTCCTGCCGCGCTGGCGTGGGGCCGCACCGATCCAGGCCGCGCTGCTCGCGGGCGACGCCGAGACCGGCGTGACGATCATGCAGATGGTGCGCGCCCTCGACGCGGGCCCGATGCTGCTCACGCTCACGACGCCGATCGCGCCGGGGGAGACGGGAGGCGAGCTGACGGAGCGTCTCTCGGAGCTCGGCGCCGAGGCGATCGTCGAAGCGGTCACCCTCTTGGAACTCGGTGAGCTCACCGCGACCCCGCAGGACGACGCGGCGAGCACCTACGCGCCCAAGATCGACCGTACGTCGGCGCGCCTCGACTGGACGCGCCCCGCCGCGGACATCGCGCGCGCGATTCAGGCGTACGACCCCAAGCCCGGGGCGTGGGGCGTCGTACGAGAGGCCGAGGTGCGATGCTTCGGGGCCCGCGTGCTGGCCGACCGCCGAGGGGACGCCGGCGAGGTCCTCGAGGTGGGGGAGATGGGGATGGTCGTCGCCTGCGGTGACGGGGCGGTGGCCATCGAGTCCGTGCATCCCGCGGGCCGTCGCCGGCTCGCGGCGTTGGACTGGGGCCAGGGGCGAGGCATCGCCGTCGGGGACCGCTGGGCGCTGCCGGACGCCTGAGCCAATCGACGCGGGCGCCACGCACCGCCACGCACCGACGCGAGCGCGCGTGTCACCCGCGATGGGGCCGCCGCCAACCGGGGTATCTTTCACGCGATGTCCCCCGCCGTCGCCACCATCACCGATGCCCGGCTCGCCGCCGCGGACCTGCTCGCCGATCTGCGCGCGGGGCTGCTGCTCGACGCGGCGTTCGACCGCCGGACGGCGGCGCTCGAACCGCGTGACCGCCGTTGGGTGCAGGAACTCGTCTGGACGATGTTGCGGCGACGTGGCGCGCTCGACCACCGGATCGCACCCTGCGTGACGGGGGGCTTCGCGCGCATCGACCCCGATCTCGCCGATCTCCTCCGCTTGGGCGCGGCGCAGCTCTTCCAGATGGACAGCGTTCCCACCTACGCGGCCATCGCCCAGACGGTCGAGCTCGCGAAGCGCCGGCACGGGCGCGGGGCGGCCGGTCTCGTGAACGCGGTGCTCCGCCGCCTCGATCGTGAGCGCGACCACCCCGCGCCGCCGCTCCCCACCGACCCGGTCGAGGCGCTGTCGGTCACGCACTCGCATCCGCGCTGGCTCGTCGCGCGCTGGGTCGCGCGGTGGGGGGCGGAGGCGACGCAGGCGCTGCTGGAGGCGAACAACGCGGAGGCGCCGATCCACCTCCGGCCGTGGGGCTGCACCGCCGCCGAGCTCGCGGCGATGTGCGCCGCCGAGGGTGTCGCGACCGAATCGGCCCCGCTCATCGACGACGGACTGCGGCTCCCCACGGGGACCGGGCTCACCGCGCTCACCGCCTTCCGCGACGGCCACTGCTTCGTGCAGGACCCCGCGGCGACGCTCGTGACCCGCTACGCGGCGATTCCCGCGGGCGCGCGGGTCGCGGATCTCTGCGCCGCCCCCGGCGGCAAGGCGGTCGAGCTCGCGCGCACCGCGAGCGAGGTGATCGCGGCCGACGCCTCCGAAGCGCGCCTCGCGCGGCTCGACGCGACGATCGAACGCCTCCACCTCGAGCACGTCTCCCCGGTGGTCTGCGACGCACGCGAGGCCGGTGCGCTCGGCACCTTCGACGCGGTGCTCGTCGACGCCCCCTGCACGGGGACCGGGACCTTCCGCCGCCATCCCGACGCGCGCTGGCGCCTCAAGCCCTCCGACCTCGCCGTGATGTCGGCCGCCCAACGTGCCATCCTGCGGGGCGCCGCGGACGCGGTCGCCCCCGGCGGGCTACTGATCTACTCCACCTGCTCCCTCGAACCGGAGGAGGACGACGCGCCGGTGGAGGCCTTCCTCGCGGAGCACCCGGAGTGGAGCTTGGAGCCACCGCCGGAGGGCACGGTCCCGGCGTCGACGCTCGACGCCGGCCGCCTCCGTGTCCTGCCCCACCGCCACGCCACCGACGGTTCGTTCGCGGCGCGCCTGCGCCGAGGAGTCGCCTGAGATGCCCGCTGCCACGGTCCGTATCGCCCCGTCTCTCCTCTCCGCCGACTTCGGCCGCCTCGCTGAGGACCTCGCGATGCTCGAAGCCGCCGGCGCCGACTGGCTGCACGTCGATGTGATGGACGGCGTCTTCGTGCCGAACCTCACCTTCGGGGCGAAGGTCATCGAGACCTGCAAGCGGCTCACGCGCCTCCCGCTCGACTGCCATCTGATGGTCGTCGAGCCGGAGAAGTATTTCGACGCCTTCGCGCAGGCGGGCGCCGACACGATCACCATCCACGTCGAGGCGGCCCCGCACCTTCATCGCCAGCTGATGCGGATCAAGGAGCTCGGCGTGCAGGCCGGCGCGACGCTCAACCCGTCGACGCCGCTCGAGACGGTGCGCGAGGTCGCGGCCGATCTCGACCTGTTGCTCATCATGAGCGTGAACCCCGGCTTCGGCGGGCAGCGCTTCATCCCGGCCTCGGTGGACAAGGTCGCGCGCGCGCGGCAGCTCCTCGACGCGACGGGGAGCCGCGCGGTGCTGGAGGTCGACGGCGGGATCTCGCGCGAGACGATCGCCGCCTGCTGGCGTGCCGGCGCCGACACCTTCGTCGCAGGCAATGCGATCTTCTCCGCCGCCGACCCGACGGCGGAGGTCGCGGCGCTCCGCGCGCGCTGTGCGGAGCAGGCGTGACCGAACGGCGGCAGTGGGCCCTCGTCATCGGCGTCTCCGTCGCGCTCGGCGTCGGCCTCTGGGCCGTCACGGTGCGACTGGGTGACGAGCTCTTCCCGCTGAAGATTGGCGCCGAAGCCCCGGACTTCGCCGCGCTGCCGGTGGACGTACCGGCTCCCGCCCCGGTGGACGGACCGATGCCGGAGTCGACCGCTGGTGCGGTGAGCGGTGCCGCGGGTGGGGCGGCGGGTGGTGCCACGACGACCGCAGCACCGTCGTCAGCCCTCCGCGAGGTGAAGGGGATCGACGACTACACCGGCGAGGTGGTGCTCCTCAACATCTGGGCGACCTGGTGCGGTCCCTGCCGCATCGAGATGCCGTCGATGCAGCGCCTGCAGGAGCGCCTCGGCCCGAAAGGACTGAGAATCGTCGCGGTGAGCGTCGATGATCCCGGTCAGGCTGGTGCGATCCGCCGCTTCGCGCAGGAGCTCGGACTGAGCTTCGACCTGCTCCACGATCCGACGAAGGCGATCGAACGGACCTACCAGACCACCGGTGTGCCCGAGACCTTCCTCATCGGGCGCGACGGCACCATCCGCCGCCGCAGCATCGGCGCGGAGGCGTGGGACAGCGAGGCGAACGTCGCGCAGCTCGAGCGGCTCCTCGCCGAACCGCGCCCCTGAGCGACCCGTGAGCGGCCGCTGATGCGCGTCCTCGCACTCGAGAGCTCCTGCGACGAGACCTCCGCGGCCGTGCTGCACGGCCCGCCGGACGCCCCCGTGCTCGAGTCCCTCGTGATCCTCTCGCAGGACGTGCATCGGATCTTCGGCGGCGTGGTCCCCGAGATCGCCTCGCGCGAACATCTCGCCGCGGTCGTCCCCGTCTCCCGACGCGCGCTGGCCGACGCGGGGCGCACCCTCGAGGACATCGACGCGATCGCGGTGACGCACGCGCCCGGTCTCGTCGGCGCGCTGCTCGTGGGGGTGAGCTATGCGAAGGCGCTCGCCGCGGCGCGGGGGATCCCGCTGCTCGGCGTGCACCATATGGAGGGGCATCTCTTCGCCACCGCGCTCGACCATCCGGAGGCGACGCCCCCCTTCACCGCGCTCCTCGTCTCCGGTGGGCACACGATGCTCATCGACGTCGCAGCCTGGGGTGAGTATCGCCTCCTCGGTGCGACGCGCGACGATGCCGCGGGCGAGGCATTCGACAAGGTCGCCAAGCTCCTCGGCCTCCCCTACCCCGGTGGCCGGCACCTCGAGGCGCTCGCCGCCTCCGGCGACCCCGACCGCTTCCGCTTCTCGCGCCCGATGCTGAACGGCGGGCAGCAACCGACGGACCCCGACTACCTCGACGTCTCCTTCAGCGGACTCAAGACCGCCGTGCTCCTCGCGGTGCGCGCGAGCGACGACCTCGAGCGGGACCGCCCGCACCTCGCGCGCGGCTTCCAGGACGCGCTCGTGGACACACTCGTCGCCAAGACGCTCCGGGCCGCAACCCTCCACGGCCGACGCCGAATCGTTCTCGGGGGAGGTGTGGCGTGCAATCGCGCCCTCGTGGCTGCGATGACAGCAGCCGCTGGACCACGGGGCATCAGCGTCTTCGCCCCGTCGCCACGCCTGGCGACCGATAACGCCGCGATGATCGGCGCCGCCGCCCTCTTCCGACTCAGCCGCGGGGAGCGGGACGATGCGACCCTCACCGCGCACGCCGCCGCGCCGATGCCGGGGCTCGTCGACGCCACGGCGCGTCGCCGCTAGCTTCCGCCTATGGCCGCCACGACCCATCTCCCGTTCGCCTACCAGCTCGGCCCCCTCGAGATCACCGGCTTCGGCCTGGGGATGCTCCTCGCCTTCGTGATCGGGCAGATCGTCGCGACCGCGTTGCTCGAGCGTCGCGGCCAGGATGGTGAGGTGATGGGGGACGTCACGGTGGGCGCCGTCATCGGCGGGCTCGTCGGGGCGAAACTCTACTATGCGATCCTCACGGGCGACCCTGGCGCGGTGTTCAGCCGCGCGGGCTTCGTCTTCTGGGGCGGGCTCATCGGCGGGATCGTCGCGAGCGTGCTGGTCATCCGGCACCAGGGGCGGTTGTTCACCGAGATCTCAGATGCCTGCGCCCCCGCGCTCGCCGCGGCGTACGCCGTCGGGCGCACCGGGTGCTGGGCTGTCGGCGACGATTACGGCCGCCCGTGGAACGGGTTCCTCGCGGTGACGTTCCCCCAGGGGGCGCCGCCGAGCACGGTCGCGAACCTCGTGCAGCAGTTCGGCCTCACGGGCTATGCCGACCTGCCGCCGGATGCCGTGCTTGCGGTGCACCCGACGCAGCTCTACGAGACCGCGATGGGGCTGGTGATGTTCGCGATCCTCTGGCGACTCAAGGATCACCGGCACGCCGCGGGTTGGCTCTTCGGCGTCTATTGCGTGCTGCAAGGCATCGAGCGATTCCTCGTCGAGTTCCTCCGCGCGAAGGACGACCGCTTCGTCGGACCCTTCACCGTCGCCCAGACGATCGCGATGGCGTTCGTCCTCGCGGGGGCGTTCTGGATGTGGCGCCGCGCATCCCCGAGCGCGCCGACCGCGGTGGCTACGACTCGAGGATGACGACCGCGGCCGCCGTGTCGGCCGTGTGCGTGAGGCTCAGATGGATGGTGCGGACGCCGAGCACACGCGCGCGTGCCTCAGCCCGTCCGTGTAGCCGGAGCGCCGGGGCGCCGTCGGCCGCGCGCACGACCTCGATCTCACGCCAGCCGATGGCCCGGGCGTCGTCGCTCCCGGCGAGCGCCTTGAAGGCCGCCTCCTTCGCCGCGAATCGCGCCGCGAGATGCAGCGCCGGCCGCCCCTTCGTCGACGCGTAGGTCCACTCGCCCTCCGTGAAGAGGCGCGCCGCGGCCCGCGCGGGGTGCCGCGCGACGAGTGATTCCACCCGTGCGACCTCCACGAGATCGATCCCGAGCCCGAGGATCACCGGCGCTCCGCCACGCCCTCAGGCATCGGTCGCCGAGTAGCGGTAGTCCCCGTCGAGCTCACGGTCGCAGAGCGCGGCGCGCTGACCCGTGCGGGCCTCGTAGTCTCGCACGAAATCCGGGAGCCGCCCGGTGGTGAATGTCTCCCGCGGAAGCGCGAGGACGCCGATGGCGGCCTCGATTGCCGCCGGCTCCCCTTCGACCTCGACGAGGTCGTCGAGCCGGGGATAGCACTCGAACCGCACGACGGCCCCGTGCACCGTGAACTGCCGGATCTCACGGTCGATCTCACGCGTTACCACGTACCCGAGCCGGTCGAGCATGGTCGCGAGCTCGTCCGGATCGCCGACGGTGACGGTGTGTTCCTCTCGGACCTTGTAGCCATCGACGTAGGTCGTTGGCCCCTTCCAGTCGAGGCGACCGTCGGGCACGTCGCCGCGATAGACGCGGAGCCGGAGCACGTGGTCGCGGAGGGCGAGCGCGCGGTCGGGGGTGTCATACCGCCGGTCCTCGAGGCGGCCGACGAAGCCCGGCGCGCCGCCCGCCTCGAGGACGCGCGTCACCGCGACCGTGAGGTCGGGGACGATGGCCTTCAGCTCCACCTCACGCGCCACGGATCAACTCCAGCATCGCCCCGGTGTCGGCGAGGTCATCGACGAGCGCGAAGGCCTCATACCCCTCGAGCTCCGCGCGGCGGTAGCCGCCGGTCGCGACACCGATGGCGCGTGCACCGATGCCGCGGCCGCAGGTGAGGTCCGCGGGGGTGTCACCGATGATGACGAAGCGCTCCCCGGGAACCGACCGCCCGAGCCGGGCCTCAGCGCGGGCCTGCGCGACGGGGGCGAGCGCGGGGCGCTGCTCGTGGTCGGAGCCGAAAGCCCCCACCACGAACCGTGCGGGCGCGAGCCCCACCGCCTCGAGCTTGCGGGTCGCCCCCTCGACGACATTCCCCGTGAGAAGCCCGAGCATCAGGTCGTCGGCCGCGTGCACCGCCTCGACCAGCGCCGGGACGCCGGGGAGCGTGCGCGCGAGGCGCGCCGGGTCCAGCAGCGCCACCCAGCGCCCCGCGAGGTAGCGCGCGCTCACCTCCGACATTCCCGCCTCGATCGTCGCGTCGTCGAGCCCCGCATGCCGCATCGACTCCCGCACGATCAGCGGATCGGTCTTCCCATCGTAGCGATAGCCGGCGGGCCCGCGCGTGCCGAAGACGGCGTGCAGCGCCGCCTCCATCGCCGTGCGCCCGGCGCCGTCGCTCGAGAGGAGCGTGCCATCGATGTCGAAGAGGACGACGGTCGTCACGTGCGCGAGAGATAGAGGCCGCCGATCACGGTCGCGGCGCCAAGGCCCTGAGCGACCGTCGGGATCTCGCCAAGGGCGACCCACGCGACGAGCACCGCGACGATCGGCTGCAGGTTTGCGTACATCGCGGTGCGCGTCGGCCCAATCTCGTGAACGCCACGGTACCAGAAGAGGTACGCGATGACCATCGCGAGGACGCCGGCGTAGACCACCGCGCCCCAGGTCAGCCAGTTGACCGCGGCCCAGTCGGTCGCCCAGAGCGAGGGGAGGGCGAGGATGGTGAGCGGTACCACGCCACCGACCAGGGTCCACGCCGCCACCTGCACCGACTCCACCCGCTTGGTGAGCGGCATCAGCCCGCTCGTGTAGAACGCCCAGCAGCAGACGGCGCCGAGGATGAAGAGATCACCGACGAGATGGCTGGTGCCGTCCACCTGCAGGCTCCCACCGAGGACGAGGCCGACGCCGGCGATGGACGCCACGATCCCGAGCACCGCGCGGGAGGTGAGGCGCTCGTGGCCGAAGGCGCGGGCGACGATCGCCACGGCCGCGGGACTCGCCGCGACGACGAGGGCGGCGGTGCCGGCCCGCGTGCGCGCGAGCCCGGTGATGAAGAGCACCTGGTAGATGCAGTGCCCGATGACGCCGAGACCCATCAGCCGCCAGCGGTCACGGGCCGAGGGCCGGGGCCCAGGCCACCACTGGGCGAGTGTGACGAGGACGACGCAGCCGAGCCCCATCCGCAGGACGTTGAAGGCGAGCGGCGCCATCACCTGCGTCCCGTACTTCACGACCGAGAAGTTCACGCCCCAGATCATCGCCATCGCGACGAGACCCGCCTCGGTGGTGCGTCGGGTCGGGCGTGGCGGTGCGGCGGGCGTGGCGGTGGGCATCCCTCAATTCTAACGACGCCGACGTGCGCCCCCTATCTTTGAGCGATGCACGTCTCCTTCGCCCTCTTCGCGGACGCCGCAAACCTCTCGCAGGAAGGGAAGCTCAACATCCTTGGGGTGTTCGATGCCCTGCAGGTCGCATCCCTCCCGGCCGTACATCCTCGCGCGACGCTCGTGGTGCGACTCAAAGCCCACGCCGAGGACGCTGGGCGGCACACGCTCGGCTTCGCCTGGGTGGGGCCCGACGGAGAGGAGCTCTGGTCGTCGACGGGGGAGCTGGAGGTCGGGCCGCCACCGCCCGGCGCGGTCGAGCTCGACGTGCCGGTGATCGCCGCGATCGATCTCCCGGTCCGCGACGGCGGAACGCATCGACTGCGCGTGGTGCTCGATGGGACGCTGCACGCCGAGCTGCCGCTGCACGTGCGCGCCGGCGCGCCGACCCTCCCACCGATGGGCGGGCTCGTCTCCTAGTCGGCGAGACCCGGCACGCCGTCACGCCCGCGGGCCAGACGCACCGCCCGCTCGATGGCCAGCTCCAACGCCTCGACGGCGAGCATCTCCGCCTGCCCCGCATCCGCGGCGGGACCCGCCATCGGCGCGAGCGCGAAGACGATGTCCCCGTCGACACGGGAGCCGGCCGGGGTGATGCGGCGATGGTACGCCGCGGTCGCGGCACGGGCGACCCCCTGGAGCGCGATCCGCGAGAGGGCAACGTCCACGGCGACGACGGCGAGCGTCGTGTTTGGCGCCGCCGCGCGGAAGGCCGGCGGGGTGCCCTGCCGCGCGAGGTGAGATGCGGTATCGACGAACCGCCCATCCGACCCGCGCGCGCCAGCGACGATGGCACCGGAGGCGTCGCGGACATCGCCGAACGCGTTGACCGCGACGATGGCGGCCGCGGCGCATCCCACACCCTCGGCCACAGCGACGCCGAGCCCGCCCTTCATCGCACCCGTGGACCCGAGACACTTCCCCACCGTGAGACCGGTGCCGGCGCCCACCGACCCTTCCGCGATACCGTCGACGGTGGCCGAGGCGCAGGCCGCGTAGGCCATCGCCGGTGTCGGGCGGGCGTCGAACCGCCCGCACGGCGCGAGGTCGAACAGCACCGCGGCGGGGACGATCGGCACGACGCCGGGTCCCACGGGAAAGCCGCGACCCCGCTCCTCCATCCACTGCATCACACCAGCCGCGGCGTCGAGACCGTAGGCGGAGCCGCCGGCGAGAAGGATCGCATCGACACGCTCGACGAGATGGCCTGGCTCGAGGAGCGCCAACTCCCGTGAGCCCGTCGCCCGCCCGATGACCGCGCCGGCGCCGAGCAGCGGTGCGTCAACGCCCCGCACCACGGTGCATCCCGTCCCGCCTACCGCGTCCGTGGCGTGCCCGACCGCGAGGCCGAAGCGCGCGAGCGAGAGCGTCACGACGTGGCGGGCGGCGCGGATGCCGCCGCCTCGCAGGCCGCACAGGCGATGACGCCCCGCAGGGTGCAGAGGGCGCAGAGGAAGGCCTCGCACCCGGCGCACGGCGCGCCCTCCGCGGCGCGCTCATAGGCGCCGCAGGCCGCGCAGGGGAGATGGTCAGGAGGCGTCATCGATCGCCCGGAGGCCGTAGTCGCGAATCTTCTTGATGAGCGTGGCCCGCGAGATGCCGAGCGCACGCGCGGCGTGGGTCCGGTTCCCGCCGTGCGCCTGCAGGACATCAGCGATGTGCGCGCGCTCGACGGCGTCGAGCGATGCGGGACCGGAGGTCCGCGCGACCACCCGTTCGAGCGCTCGCCGCACCGCGGTCGAGAGGACCGGGAGTTCGACCGGCTTGGTCAGGAAATCGGTCGCGCCGCGCTGCATCGCGTCGACGGCGAGCGGGACATCGCCGAACCCCGTGAGGACGATGACCGCGGGGCGCGGGGCGCGGAGCTCGGCGAGGAGGTCGAGCCCGCTCCCGTCGGGGAGACGGACGTCGAGCACGATGAGCTGTGGCGTCCTGGCGCCGATCGCCGCGCGGGCGTCCGCAATCGTGTACGCCGTGCCCACCGAATAGCCCTCGTGCCGCAGGAAGTGGGCGAGGGCGTCGGCGTAGGCCACTTCGTCGTCGACGATGAGGAGGTGCGTGGAAGGGGCCACGGAATCAGAACCGCCAGGCACGGAAGAGGTCGAAGCCGAACTGCTGCGGCGTCGGGACGAAGCCGCGCGCATTCACATTCTGCGAACAGAGGACGGCGCTGGTCGGGGGCTCCACACCCGCGGAGACCGTCAGCGTCGGCCGCATCAGATAATCAAGCTTCACGCCGATCGAATTCGCGAGGGCCGACGCCGACCCCCCGCCGCTCCCGGAGACGAACTGACTCACCTGGCAGAGGCCGGCGTCGAGGCGCACGAAGGCCTTGGCCCCGACCTGCTTGGCACAGTTGAAGCGGACCCCCTCGAGGATGCTGGAGCCCAGGTTGGCGAGCCCGCGCTGCGACTGATCGGCGCCGGAGGTCGAGAGGACGGCATCGTCGCAGAGGCCCCCCGCCGCCTTCCCCCCCGCCCCGCTGCCGCGCGACGCGAGGAGCACGCGCGCCGCGGTCGAGGCGTAGTAGTCCGAGCTCTGCGCGGCGATCTCGAAGCTCGGGCCGCCGGTGACGAGGTAGCTGATCAGGTCCGCGTTCTTGACGCGGGCCGAGTCGGGGGTGGAGAGCGTCGCGCTCGGCGCGAGCAACGTCCCGCCGATGTTCACGCGCACCCGGACATCGGGCTGCGCGCCCTGCTTGCTGTACTGCCGCACCGTGTGCAGCGCGGCGATGTCGATGGTCGGATTGAGGTCGGGCTCGCCGAAGAACGAGATCTCCCCGCGCTCCACCTCGAAGGTCCGCTGCACTGGACCGAGGTTCAGGCGGTAGGTACCGCGCACCGTCTGCAGCGTCCCGGTGAGCGCGAGCTGCGCCGCCGCATCGCGGCCACGGCCCTGTCGGCTGCGGGTAATGGAGACGGCGCCGCCGAGATTCACATTCGCTTCCTCGGAGCGCAGCCAGACGTCGCGCCCCATCCGCACGGGGACGTTGCGCACGGTCAGGTTGTCGATGAACTGCGACGAGGAGCCGGGGAGGAGGCGCTGCGCGACGAGCGCCGCCGTGTCGATGATCCCGAAGCGGTCGAACTCCTCGAGCGAGATCACGCTCTTGGTGGCGACCTCGGGGATGCTGATGATCGCGCGGTCGGCGGTGAGCGCGCCGCTGAGGGTAGCGGCCTTCAGCGACCCCGCGATCCGCAGGCTGTCCGAGAGGTCGATGTCCGCCACATCGCGCACGTTGTACACGTGGAAGGTGTTGGCGCGCACGGCGACGTCGAAGCGCGGGTTCGCGCGGTCCGCGAGCGAGAGCCACCCCGCGATCGCGGCGCGCCCGGTGCGGTTCTCCGCGCGCGAGGTCGCCGCGAAACGCCGGATCGCGATGCTGTCCCCGACGAGCCCGATGTCGGCGTTCAGGTCCCGCCACCGCACGTCGCCGAGCGGCGCGACCTGGAGGTTGCCGTCGCGGACGACGAGCCCGCCGTTCACGCGCGGCTTCGCCCAGGTCCCGCCGACGTCGAGATTGAGCGCGAAGCTCCCGGCATCACCGTCGGAGGCGGCGGTGTACAGGTCGAAGAGCCGCAGGCTGACGCTGTCCGAGCGGACCGTCACCTGGAGCGGGGCGTCGGCCTCGGGTCGCAGGCCGTCGCCCGCGAGGGTCACGACCATTGGGATCCGCCCGTCGACGGCGAGCGCCGGTGCGCGCGCACTCCCGAGGGTGGCGGTCACGCGCAGCGCATCGACCGCTGCGAGCGCACTGACGGTCAGGGAATCGACGCGCACGCCCTTCACGAGCGCGTCCGTCAGCGTCGCACGCCCCTCGAGGCGCGGCTGGAGCCGCGTCCCCGTGACGCGCGCGTCGAGGTCGATGCGTCCCGTCTGCGTCCCCGTCACCTGCAGCAGCTCGGCGACGTCGGCGACGGGGAGCGCGATGGCCCGGAGCGCGAGGTCCGCGCCGCCGTCCCGCGGCACCGCCCCGCTCACCCGGATCGCCGACCCGGTCGCACCGCGCAGCTCGAACGCGTCGCTCGCGAAGCCCCCCGCGTAGCTCGTGAACCGCCCCGGGCCGGCGAGGGCCCACCGCTGAAGCCCCGTCGCGATCACGAGGGAGTCGACGAGAAGGGTGGTGGTGTCCGCTCCGAGCACGTACCGGGTGCGCGCCCGCGCGAGGGTCCCGCTCGCCCCCGCGAGCTGGAGCTCGACCGCCCCGCGCGTGCCGTCGGTGATGGCAGCGCGCGCGAAGGCGCGCGTGAACCCGAAGCCCGCGGCCCGCACGGTGTCGGCGCCGAGGGAGAGGACGCCACGCGGCGCCGCGGGGAGCCCGGCGAGCGCCACGGTCCCGTCCACCGCCCGCGCGTCGTTGCCGCCGAGGAGCAGCCCCGTACCGTCGAGCCGCCCATCAAATGCGAAGTCCCGCACCCAGCCGGCCGCGCTCCCGTCGATCCGGAGACTGCCCGCGAGGGTATCGGCGATGCCGAGGCCGAGGAGCCGACGGACCCCACCGAGCGAATCGACGCGGGCGCGGAGCGCGAGCGTCTCGCGGCGCCCCGGATGAAGTCCGAGCGCGCCCACCCCGTTGAGCTCGACGGCGGTGGTCTCCAGATGGAGCGAGTCGACGTGCGCGCGGCCGTCGGCGAACCGGAGCCGGCCCACGCCGTCGAAGACGCGGACGCCTTCGACGGTGGAGCGGTCGACGAAGAGGCCGAGCACCCCCTCGAGGTTCGCCAGGGAGTCGCCGGTGACCGCCGCCTCGACGCGGGCGTTCAGGTCGCCGCGCGGGAGCGTCGAGTCCCCGAGCGCGCCCCGCGGGTCGAACCCCGCGACGGCGGCACGTCCGACGGCGCGATATCCCGGCGCCTCGCTGTCGAGTTCGAGATCGACCTCGACGCGCCCGTGCGCGCCCGAGAGGTCGGCGACGAGGGTGAGGGAGTCGGTCGTCCCGCGCACGCGGACCGGCCCCGCGTGGTCGCCGCGCAGCGGGATCGCAGGGAAGGACTGCGCCATCGTGCTCATCGCCAGCGGCAGCGCGAGGAGATCGAGGTCGTAGCGGATGACCTCACCGATGGTGACGCGCCCCGACCCTCGGAACTGCGAGGGCGCGAAGGCGCTGTCGCGGTGCGTGAGGTCGAGGTCGCGGAAGCGCACGTCGTTCCACGGCCCGTCGAGCCGCACGGTCCCCGCGAGCACGCCGCGGAGCGCGGGCATCGACGGATTGGCGGCCTGCAACGTGCGCAGGTCGAGTGTGTCGAGGCGGAGCTGGAACGCGTCGAACGCGGTCACGGCGGGCCGCAGCAGGTCGAGGGTGCCCTGCCCGCTGGCCCGGGTGCGCGCGCCCGGGACATTCGCGTCGCGGTAGACGAGAGCCGCGTCCGCCACCCGGAATCGGTTGAGCGGGCCGCCGGGCCCGCGGAGTCGCCCCGTGAGTGCCCCCGCGAAGGGGTACGGGAGCGGCCCGCCGACGCGCTCCAGCAGCGCCACGTCCACGGGCGCCGCCTGCACGTCGACGTCTCGCATCACGAGGACCGGGCCACCGACGACGAACGTCATCTGGCCGAGGAGCCGGGACCGGAAGGTGCGCACGTCGAGGTCGGAGAGCGCGAACTGCAACCCGCCGCGGATCGACGGGACGTCCCGGATCTCGAGGACCATCGATCCCCCGCCGCGCTCCGGGAGCGACGGCGAGATCCAGGCGAGGTCCGCCAGCGAGATCGAATCGCCGTCGACGCGGATGCGGATGCGGGCGGGGAGCTCCCCACCCCACCAGATCCGACCGCCGGCCCGACCGACCGATTCGGCGAGCCGCATCGTCGGGAAGTCGAGGAAGAGCGAGTCCCCGAGCACGCGCAGCTGCCCCGAGAGATCGCGGATCGTGAAGGGCGGATCGTTCTCGACCATCGCCGCGTGGGCGACGTGTACAAGGAGCCCCGCCGAATCGGGGTACGCGAGCCGCAGACGCGGCAGGTCGAGCTGCATCCCCGTCCAGCGCCAGGTGCGCGCCAGGCCCGCCGACGTGCGCCGCGTCTCGGGCGCGGGGTCGGCGAGCGCCACCGCGATGGCGCTGTCGCGTCGCACACCGCGCAGCGAATCGGGGGGGCTCCACGGCATCGTGACGTCGATGACACCATCGCGAAGCGCCACCTGCTCGAGAACGAAGACGCTGCCGAAGGCGGTGCGGCTCCGCGCGCGCTTCGGCCCGGGCGCCG